>NZ_JBAVZJ010000070.1:0-1532 GCF_049588695.1 Robiginitalea sp. | reverse complement strand
GCTGACTATCAAACCTGAAAAAGGGTATAATTTACAATCCTCCTCCTGGAAATCCAAGGGCATACTGGTCCGGGTACCTGTTGAAAATATCAGTTCCGTGACTATGTCCGGCTCGGGGGATATTGTCGGGAAGACCCTTTTGCGTTCCGATGACTTAAAAGTAACGATGTCCGGCTCGGGTGATATTACACTCGAAGTGGATGGAAACGAGGTAGAATCCACACTTTCGGGCTCAGGGGACATTCGCCTGAGTGGTACAGCCGAACGTTTGGAGGTGCGGATTTCAGGTTCCGGAGATGTTCATGCATATGAACTGGAGGCCAAGGCGGTTGATGCTGTAGTTTCGGGCTCTGCCGACGTCAAAGTAACGGCCCTGGAATCTCTGACAGCACGCGTATCGGGATCCGGGGATGTACACTACCGGGGGAATCCGGAAAAAGTGGATTCAAAGACCTCCGGGTCGGGTGATGTCACCAAAGGTTAAAATCAAAAAACGAAACAATCATTCCCCGGGGTTTTGGCTCCGGGGATTTTTTTTGGGCACCCGCAACAACAAAACAATTCCGCCTATAAAGAAGACTACGAGAAAAATCGTGGCATTCCGCATGCTCCCGGTGATTTGAGCCACAAAGCCATACAAAAAACTTCCTATGATAATCCCGATTTTCTCGGCCACATCGTAGAAACTGAAAAAGGAGGCCGTGTCCTGGGTTTCAGGAAGAAATTTAGAATAGGTAGACCGTGCGAGTGCCTGAATACCACCCATTACCAGGCCCACCGCCCCGGCCGCGATATAGAATTCCAGGGGGGTAACCACCGTATAGGCATAAACACAAATGATTACCCACAGGAAGTTTAAAGCGATGAGGACCGTAATATTACCGAAAGCACGTGAGGCCCGTGCCGTCAGGGTTGCCCCCGCAATGGCTACAAGCTGAATCACCAAAATACTCACAATCAGGCCGGAAGTGCGCTCAGAGTCGGAACCCCAGGCGATTTCCTCTTCCCCGAAATAGGCCGCGATAAGCATGATGGTCTGAACGGCCATACTGAAGACAAAAAACGCCCCCAGGTACCGCTTCAATATCGGATTCTCCCCCAGTTGCCTCCAAACCGATTGAAGCTCCTGAAAACCATTAAAGATGAGGTTTTTACGCTCGCCCATCCGAGGGTTCCCTTTGGGAAGAAAATAGAAGGTGTACTGGCTGAATAGAATCCACCACAAACCCACCATCACAAAAGAGTACCGCATGGCCTGGACATTTGGCGGATAGTCTTCCGTACCCCGGATGCCGAAGAAGTCGGGGTTGAGAATCATAGCCAGATTGATCAGCAAAAGGATCACACTCCCGATGTACCCCATCGAGAATCCGCGAGCACTAATCCGATCCTGTTGATTGGCAAAGGCAATGTCCGGGAGATAGGAATTGTTGATGGCAAAACTAACCCAAGACCCCACCAGGGCCAGGAAATAACACAAGAGCCCAAAGTAGATGTTTTCAAGGGAAAACCAGAACAGCCCGATACAGGAC
>NZ_JBAVZJ010000069.1:0-3511 GCF_049588695.1 Robiginitalea sp. | reverse complement strand
GGCGTAGAGTGCCTGTATTTTAGGGTCTGCCTCCGGACTGAGGGTAAAATAGATATTGACCGTATCTTTGTTCCCAATAATTTCAAAGGAGCCCCGAAGCTGGTTTCCGGGATTGATCTCCCCGATTTCCTGAATTTCTCCCGCACCCTCTAAAAGGGGCCTGAGGGCTGCAAGACGGGTCTTGCGATCCGAATCCAGATAAAAGTTTTCCGCGAATACCTCAGCTTCCAGTTCCGGGTCCCAGGTGTTAAACCACTCGACAATCTGATTTTTCCTAAGGTTCAGGATGCTGGAGACCGGGAGTTTTCTCGGCTTCAGATCGAGTTCCTCAAAAAGGAGTTTTGAAATTTCCCCATAAGGCCATGGAGTCGTATAAGTGACGTTACAAAAGGCCATCAGACCGATCCCCAGATCGGGGTAAAACACGTAATTACTGCCAAATCCGGGCAGGGCACCTCCATGCGAAATCCTCCGGATTCCCTCGCAGTTTTCAGAGATCCCCAAACCATACCCGTACCCCGAAATCACAGGACAGGGATTGTCATTCCAGTCTTTGGCATCGGCGTAGAGGCGCGAAAATTGCGGCTGTTGCATTTTCCGGAGGGTGCTACGGCGAACCGGACCTACTTCCGGATCATTTCGGGGAGGCCAGGCGGAGAGGTGAAAACTCACGTATTTACTGAAGTCTTCAATAGAGGTAATCAGCCCGCCCATAGCCCCGTAAGTCCCGTCGTGCAGCATGGGCGCCACTGTAAGGCTATCCGGGTTATATCCGATTACCCGTCTTTCTTCAGTTATATCCTCAAATTCCCAATAGGTATCTTCCATCTGCAGCTCAGCAAGTATGTTTTTGTCAATATATTCCTGATAAGGCATCCCTGTGATTTTCGTTATAATCAACCCCAAAATGGCGTATCCGGTATTGCTGTATTCAAAGGCGAAGGAGGGAGGGTTGGAAAAACTGGGATTTGCCTTTAGCAGGTCCCTCAGCATTTGGTCGGTCTCGTCCAATTGGCGATCCCCCCAGGGATTGTCCTCCGGGAAACCAGCCGTCATAGTCAGCAGATTCTCGATGTTTATATGAGTAGCATCGGAAGTCAGATAGCGTATATCCCGCATTTCGGGAACATAGAGGTAGGCGGGGTCATGCAGCGAAAGGGCTCCATCTTCCACGAGTTTCATGATACCCATTGCCGTAAAACTCTTGGTCATAGAGGCTATCCTGAATTGGGAAGTGGTACGGGCAGGGATTTGTTTTTCCAGGTTGCTATAGCCCAGAGCTGAATCGATCACCAGCTGTCCGTCCACGACTATGCCATAGGCGATACCGGGAATATTTTTCTCCCGGGCATAGGTCTCAAAAACCTCATGTAATTTTGGGCCTATTGAAGCGATTTGAGCAGTCCTTTCATCGGTTGTAAAACGCGCGGGCTGAAAACCATCTGCGACCTGAAGGGCGGGTGCTTTCTCCATAGGGGCCTCTGCCTGCTGTTTGCAGGCAAAAGATGTAAGGATAAGTACAAAAAGGAGTGTTCTCACAAAGTGTTTATGGTTGGCCATTGTTCAGTGTAATTAAAATTGAAGTGTTTCGGAAGTCTCAGGAAACTTGAAATGCACCGAGGGACGAATAGGGACATTCCATAGGCGTCCACCCTTGTGAGCGGTCCGTTCCCTTTTCCTTTCCTACCAGTTATCGCTTTATTTTCAAGGTATAATTTCCATGTTGGATATACCGGGTGATTTTCCCGTTGGCATCCCGCTCAAAAACAAGTGTTTCTCCAAGTTCGCCATCTCCCCGAACACGCCGGAAAGTATCCCCTTCGATATGTCTGAATTTTGTCATGGCCTCGGCGGGTTTATCGCTGGGCAGGGAGAGTACCACTAAATCGCCATTCCAGGTACCGATATACTCTTCACTGGACCACGGCTTGGGATCGTAGTATCCGACGTATTGGGATAAGTCCATGGGCGATACCGCAGTTTCCGGTTTTGCCCCGTTGTCCTTTGCACTCATTTTATTTAAAATAGCATGCATTCCCATGACGTATTTCATAGGGTTTGTCCCGCTGGAATTGATCATGACCGAAAAGGCCCTTTTGTTTTTCAGATCCATCTCGAAAGAGGAGCGGTACCCGGGACAGCTGCCCCCGTGTCCTGCCCAGGTCGAGCCATTGGGCCCTTTATAGACCCGGAAGCCCAGGCCCCATGTCGTCTTCCAATTCGGATTGGTCCAATGCACGGACTGCATATACTTCAGGGTGGCGGGCTTAAGAATTTCTTTGGTTTTGGCCTCCCGGAGGCGGAACTGCCAGGAAGCGAATTTCCCCAAATCGGTTACATTGGAGGAAAACCCGGCAGCAGGAGTAATCCCATTGGCCTGAAAAAGGGCGACTTTTTCCCTTTTTCCATTCCTTCCCAGCGCACTATAGCCTATGGCAAGGTCTGATCCGTAAAGGTCCTTTGGCATTTCGGGCCCGGTATTGGAGAGCTGCAGGGGTATTAATATTTCTTGCCGCACATAGGTTTCATAGGGGACTCCGGATACTTCTGAAACAACTTCCCCCAACAAGGTCATAGCCAGGTTGCTGTATTGAAAATAAGTAGAGGCCGGATACAGGGATTCCTGTTCGGATAATTTAGTATCGATTTCTTCTGTAGAGGGAAAGGGGAATTCCGGGCCCGTCCAGTACGGATAGCCGGCTTCCCTGGGCAGGCCCGAAGAATGCGTCAGCAATGTACGGACCGTAATCGGGCCGCTCTGCGGGAATTGTTGTTTCAGATCGTAGTAGGGGAGTAGCTCGCTTAGCTGATCATCCAGTCTGAGTTTGCCCTCGTCGTACAACTTCATGATGGCGACCGAGGTAAAGAGCTTTGAAATAGAGCATATACTGCAGAGCGTAGCCCCGGTGAATGGCTTTTCGGTCTCGGGATTCGCAAAGCCAACACCCCCGCTCCACAGAAGTTTTTGGTCTTCTACGATACTCGCCGACAGACCGGGAATCTCTTCAAAGTCCTTTTGAGCGTCCAGCCATACCTCTATAAGGGTTAAAGCTTCGTCGTAGTTTTTTATGGCATCCTGGGGATGCACGATAAAACAGCTTACCACAAGGGCTAGCGCTAAGGCATATTTCTTCATAAAATCATATCGTAAAAACGGTTTCCGGGTTTATGGGAACACCAGTAAGATACTATTTTTAATGCAATTGGATTGTAAAGGGAAGGGCACCTCAAATTTGACCTATATGCCATGAGGACGGGATTATAGTTATCATGGCGTCCACATACGTCTCAGAGCTCCAGGGTGTTTAAGGAATTTTAAAATCTGGTCAATCCGAACCTTTGGATAATACCACTCGTCTCCCATCCCGGGCGCTTTGTTTGGCAGCTTCCAAAATCTCCATAACTATCAGGTTGTTTTCGAGGGAGGACAGGTCAAAGGGTTCAGGAGCGATCTCACCGCGTATCACAGCCCTGAAATACGAAAAAGGATCGTGATATGGTGCCGGCCGGG
>NZ_JBAVZJ010000068.1:0-3824 GCF_049588695.1 Robiginitalea sp. | reverse complement strand
GTTCCGGATTATCCTCACCCAGGGTCTTAACCGTCAAATACGCCGGATGTGTGAACACCTGGGGAACGAAGTGCGGCAGTTAAAGCGCTATCGGATTATGAATATTCAATTGGACGTCCCGCTCGGAAAATGGCGTGATTTAAGTCAGAAGGAACTTACTGACCTTCAAAAATTACTCGCGGATTCCTCCAAAACAAATGAGGTAAGCGATTAGGCAGGTGCAACAAAAAAGGCAAAAAAACATGAAAAATATTTACCTCATTTGCGGCCTGATACTTCTCTCGATTTCAGTTTACGGACAGAAGCCAAGAGCCCGCGACCTGGGAGTGCCTTTTGTGGGGGAACCCGGGGCATTCAATGCCATTACGGATGTTGCAGGCGTGGAAGTGGGCTATAGCACCGTAATTTCAGGGGGAGGCCCCAATGTGGCGGGTAAGGGCCCTGTGCGAACCGGGGTAACGGCAATTTTCCCAAGGGGCAAAGCCAGAAAATTCAGTCCGGTCTATGCGAACTGGTACAGCCTTAACGGCAATGGGGAAATGACGGGTACCACCTGGGTGACTGAATCCGGTTTCCTGGAAACCCCTGTCATGATTACCAATACAAACAGTGTGGGTGTGGTTCGGGACGCCGTTTTAAAATGGTACGTGGAGACGGACTGGTACAAGGGAGAAGACTGGTGGTATACCTATCCGGTTGTCGGGGAGACCTATGATGGTTTTCTCAATGACATTTATGGATTTCACATTACAGAGGCCCATGTATTGGAGGCCATAGAGAATTCATCCGGCGGGCCAATAGCAGAAGGGAATGTGGGCGGCGGTACCGGCATGATGTGTCTGGGTTTTAAAGGCGGTACGGGAACCTCTTCCAGGGTATTTCCCATTGGGAAAGAATCCTATACCCTGGGGGCTTTGGTCCAGGCAAATTTCGGCGCCAAACGAAACCTCAGCATTGCGGGTGTCCCGGTAGGCCTTGAATTAAAAGACACCTTAAATTACGAATTCAAGGCACCACCCCAATCCCGCAGGCAGGAAGGAGATGGCTCCATTATCGTCATCGTAGCCACAGATGCCCCCCTGCTCCCCCATCAAT
The DNA here is from genome assembly GCF_049588695.1 of Robiginitalea sp. Taxonomy (GTDB): domain Bacteria; phylum Bacteroidota; class Bacteroidia; order Flavobacteriales; family Flavobacteriaceae; genus Robiginitalea. The sequence goes on along the minus strand of NZ_JBAVZJ010000068.1, from coordinate 2,729 downwards.
TAAAACGAATTGCCCAGAGGATCCCACTGGGTATAGGTATTGTGGGTGGACGCGGCAGCAATGGCTCCGGAGATATTTTTCTCGCTTTTTCAACGGCCAATGCAGACGCCTTTAACCGGGAGGAGACGACCGAGGTGGAATCCATGTCCAATGACCAGTTAATGCCGGTTTTTGAAGCCACTGTACAGGCCGTGGAAGAAGCTATCATCAACGCTATGGTGGCTGCAGAAACTATGGAGGGAATCAATGGGAACAAGGCCTATGCCCTGCCCCATGATTTGCTGGTTAGGACCTTAAAAAAATACAATCGACTCAACGAATGACCCCACCCACAAAGGCTTTATACCGAGCTTACATTCCAATCCTCATCTTCCTTGCCCTGGCACAAATGAGCTTCTGCCAGACCTCTTTAAAGGATATTGGATTGAATTACGGACCCTACCCTGTTGGGTTCACCCACAAGGTAATTTCCGATCCTTCCAGGACTTATAAGAAAATCTACGACTACAGCGCGGAAAGGATTGCGCGCCCCATTTCCGTAAGTGTCTGGTATCCGGCCCGGGAAGACACAAACGCCACAGAGCCCCTGAAGGTTTTGGACTATTTTCACATTTTAAAAGAGGAAGAAGAGTGGGAGCACCTGCCGGATGAACAATTATTGAATTGGTTTTATTACCAAAACACCCCCTCAAACCAAGGTCATCTCCAGGAAAAGACCCAGGCCTTCAGCAAGGTAGAATTTGCAGATGGATCCTTTCCAGTCATCCTTTATGCCCCGAGTTTCCAGGCTTCCTCCGTCGAAAATTTTGCCCTTTGCGAGTACCTGGCCAGTTACGGGTATCTCGTTATTTCCAGCCCAAGCCGCGGAAGCGAAACACGTTGGTTTGCCAAGGCAGAAAAGGAAATAGAAACCCAGGCCCGGGATTTGGAATTCCTGATTGCCGAGGCTTTGAAGTACCCGGTGGCTGATGCCTCAAAAATGGCAGCCATGGGATTTAGTTTTGGGGGTTTCGCGGGTGTACTCACCCAAATGCGAAATGATCGGATTAAAGCCCTGGTAAGTCTTGACGGCACAGAAAGGTACCAGGAATCCGTCTTAAAAAAGTCTCCCTTTTTCGATTATGGGAAATTGGACGTCCCCTACATCCATATGGCCCAGAAAAATATTCCGGATAGCGTTCTTAAGGCAGATGGTATCCCCCAAGAGCTCAACACGAGCTTTAAACTCTACGACAGTATTACAAAGAGTCAGGTGTATCGCCTGAAATTTCATAACCTAACGCATTCCTATTTCAGTACCATGGGCGTGCTTTTTGAAAAAAGGGATCCCCGGCAGGACAAAAGCGATCCCCTAATCATGGAGTCCTACCGCTGGGTTTCGATTTACGCTAAAACCTTTTTTGATGCATACTTAAAAGGGAACGATCAGGCTATGGAGTTCGTCAATAGGCCGCCTGCTGAAAATGAGGTGTCCCTGGGCCTGATCAGTTATAAAACCAAGCTTCCCCAAACCGAAACCATGGGTTTTGAGGGTTTTAACGACCTGGCCGCGCGCCAGCAATACGAAAAGCTAAATACCCTGTATAATTCCCTGTTGGTAAATAATCCCGATTTAGTCCTTCCCGAGAACAACCTCAATACCCTTGGCCTGCAACTTGTTTTTGATCCTGAAAAAGGGGAGGAAGGAATAAAGGTCCTGCGATTTGCCACTGAAATGTATCCGGAATCTGCCAATCTCATGGATAGCCTGGCGGAAGCCTATCTGTTTCTCGGGGAGGAAGAAAAGGCCCTGGAGTCTTTTAAAAAATCCCTGGAGCTGAATCCGCAAAACCACAATGCGATTCAGCGGATAAAAGAACTTGAGGGCTGAGACCGGATTCAAAAATTAGGTTTAGCCATCCGGTAAATGCTGAACGATAAGGTAGGTGTAATTTATCGAGTTCCGTATCTTTAAAATCGAACCAACCGAAAAGTATAGCATTATGAAAAAAGCACTAGCAGAATTTATCGGAACTATGTGGCTGGTCCTGGGGGGATGCGGGAGCGCCGTACTCGCGGCAGGATATCCCGAACTCGGCATCGGATTTACAGGTGTTGCCATTGCTTTCGGATTAACAGTTTTGACCATGGCCTATGCTATCGGCCACATCTCGGGTTGCCATTTAAACCCGGCGGTGAGTATTGGGTTATGGATCGGGGGGCGGTTTGATGGAAAGGAACTCCTCCCTTACATTGCAGCTCAGGTATTGGGTGGCATTGCCGGGGCATCTATTCTATACGTTATCGCCACTGGAAAAGCAGGATTTGAACTCGGTGGTTTCGCAGCCAATGGTTACGGAGCCCACTCGCCTGATGGGTACAGTATGCTTGCAGCCCTGGTTACCGAAGTTGTAATGACTTTTATGTTTTTAATCATTATCCTGGGCGCCACGCATTCTAAGGCCCCAAAAGGTTTTGCAGGCCTCGCTATAGGCCTGGGGCTTACTTTGATTCATCTCATCAGTATCCCTGTAACGAACACCTCTGTCAATCCCGCCCGTAGCATCAGTCAGGCTGTTTTCGCAGGAAGCTGGGCAATAGATCAGCTCTGGCTCTTTATTGTTGCACCTGTTGCCGGAGCTCTTTTGGCAGGATTTGTATATAAAATGTTATCTCCCGAAACGGAGTAAACGAATTGAGAAGAGCGGATTGAGTTACGCGAATTAGATAATTCGGCAAGTATCTTAACC
>NZ_JBAVZJ010000067.1:0-1577 GCF_049588695.1 Robiginitalea sp. | reverse complement strand
GTTTCGGGCACTTTATTGTGCAAATGCAGATCAAAGGCCATACAGATGTTGCGGATAAAGACGCGGCCACTCTCGGTAACCTGAACCGTTTCCGGATTCAGGACCACCAGGCCATCGGCTTCGGGTTCTTTAAGTCGCTCCCGGATTTCAGCAACACGGTCTGTGGAAAGGCCTTTATCCCATCGAGTCTCAAAACGACACATCAAATCCAGGATGTGCCTGCGGATCAGCTGATCTTCTTCGCTGAGCAGGTGTCCGCGAAACACCGGGATAATCCCTGAGGACACCAGGTGTTCGTATTCTTCTATATTCTTTACATTCTGTGCGAATCCATACCAACTATCGCTGATACTGGATACGCCCAGGCCGATCATCATCTGGGTATGGGAAACCGTATACCCCATAAAATTACGGTGCAGGCCCCCATTGACCATAGACTGGTAGAGACCATCGGTTTCGAGGGCGTAGTGGTCCATCCCGATCTCCTTATAACCCGCTCCGCCGAGAATTTCTTTACCCAGCTCGTACTGCCGGCGCTTTTCATCGGGCGTTGGCACGTCTGAATCCTGAAATCCCCGCTGTCCGTTTCCTTTTAACCACGGCACATGGGCCTAGCTATAAAATGCCAGGCGATCTGGGCGTATCTCAGCTGTTTTTTTCAGGGTTTCCACTACATGGTCTACCCTCTGGAAGGGCAAGCCGTAAATGATGTCGTGGCCTACGGAGGTAAAACCCTCTTCCCGGGAAATCCGCGTGACCTCTGCCACTTGCTCATACGTCTGGATACGGTGGATGGCTTTTTGGACCGTCTCGTTGTAATCCTGTACCCCGTATGATACCCTTCGGAACCCGGCCTGATAAAGTACCCTTAAGTGTTCACGGGTCGTATTGGCGGGGTGACCTTCAAAACTATATTCCCAGTCCTCTGCCCGGTCTGCGAATCTGAAGATACCATCCAGAAGCACTTTAAGGTTTTCAGGGGAAAAGAAGGTAGGGGTTCCCCCCCCGAGGTGTAATTCGCGTATGACCGGTCGCTTGCCAAAGAGATTCCGATAGAGCTCCCATTCCTTTAACAGCGCACTGATATAGGGTGTTTCTACCGAATGCCGGCGGGTAATCCGCTTGTGGCAACCGCAGAAAGTACACATGCTCTCACAGAAAGGCAGGTGAATATACAGGCTGATCCCGGTTTTCTTATTGCTTTCTGCAAAAGCGCGGGAAACACTTTCTTTCCAGGCTTTCCCGGAAAAAGCCGGCACGTCCCAGTACGGGACGGTCGGATAACTCGTATACCGGGGGCCCGGAACATTGTATTTGGCAACCAAATCGCACATACCTTAGCTGTTTCTTACAAATCTAATCCCCAGCAGCCGGGTAGTACATGATAAAAATCAGTTTTAGAACCCGTTACCAGGTGTCCGTAATCCACTCATAAGGAGTGCGGTTCATCCAACGCCCCCTGGTGAAATCGGGAAAAATTTGGGCCGAGCCGTTTTCGGCTATCGAGCGTTCCGAAAGTGGGGTCTCCGCACTCCAGGCGGCTGCGTCGTATACATCGATAGGTGGGGCTACTTTTC
>NZ_JBAVZJ010000066.1:0-1591 GCF_049588695.1 Robiginitalea sp. | reverse complement strand
GCCCCTCTCCCTTGATGAAGCCTATCTGGACGTTACAGAAAATAAAACGGGTATCCCCTCAGCCACCATAATCGCCAGTGAAATACGACAACGCATCTTTCAGCACACGGGATTAACCGCCTCAGCGGGTATCTCCATCAACAAATTTATTGCGAAAATCGCCAGTGACATCAATAAACCCAACGGGCAGAAAACCATTCCCCCGGAAGGGGTCGCAGATTTTCTGAAGGCACTGGAGATTCGAAAGTTCTTTGGCGTGGGAAAGGTGACCGCTGAAAAAATGCACAACCTCGGCATTTTTACCGGGGCGGATTTAAAAACGAAGTCCCTGGAATTTCTGGTACAGCATTTTGGAAAAAGCGGAAACCATTATTATCAGGTGGTCAGAGGCATACATCACAGCGCGGTCCAGCCTGAGCGCGTGCCGAAGTCCGTAGGGGCAGAACGGACTTTTTCCGAAAACCTGAGTAGCGAAGTCTTTATGCTGGAGCGGTTGGAGGCCATTGCCGTTGAACTGGAATCCCGCCTTAAACCGAAAAAGCGGGCCGGTAAAACTATTACGCTAAAAATTAAATACAGCGATTTTCGCCTGCAGACCCGAAGCAAGACCTTGCCCTATTTTATTTCCAGCTCCTCGATGATTTTAGAGAATGCCAAAGAACTCCTCTATCAGGAATCCCTTGAGAATTCTGTGCGCTTGTTGGGAATTTCCCTTTCCAATCTGAATACGGATACCAAACAACCGGAGCCCCTTGAGGATGCTATCCACGTCCAGTTAAAATTTGATTTTTAGGTCCTCTTACCTTTGCTTTACAGGTTACATGTCTCGATCTCCGTTACTCTGAGGGTGTTTACCATCCCCTTGTCCTTAATGGGCATGGCGGCCAGGCTGATGAGCATATCCCCAACATCCAGGAAACCTTTCTGACAAGCGATGCGGTTGACATCTTCTATGGTCTCGTCGGTGGAGACAAAGCGGTCGTAATAAAAAGCCTTAACGCCCCAAAGGAGGTTGAGCTGTGAGAGGATACGTAAGTTTGAGGTGAACACCAAAATATGGGCGCTGGGTCTCCACGCTGAAATTTGAAAGGCCGTATATCCGCTATTGGTCAGGGTGGAGATGGCTTTGGCCTGGATTTCGTTGGCCATAGAGGCAGCGTGATAGCAAACAGCCTTGGTGATGTAGCGTTTAGTACGCACATGAGGGGGTTCCTGAGGAACCCGGATAAGGTCTGAACTCTCCACACTCTTGAGTATACTGGTCATTTTTTCAATAACCTGTATGGGGTAATTACCCACAGAGGTCTCCCCTGAAAGCATGACGGCGTCTGCCCCGTCCATTACTGAATTGGCTACATCATTCACTTCCGCCCGGGTGGGCACCATACTGGTAATCATGGTCTCCATCATCTGGGTGGCGATAATCACCGGAATACGTGCTTTCTTCGCCCTTAAAACCAATTTTTTCTGAATAAGCGGGACTTCCTGAGCGGGGACTTCCACCCCTAAATCCCCCCGGGCCACCATAAGTCCATCGCAATAGGCGACAATCTTGTCGATGTTCTTTACCGCCTCGGGCTTCTCAATCTTG
>NZ_JBAVZJ010000065.1:0-2292 GCF_049588695.1 Robiginitalea sp. | reverse complement strand
TCACCCGGGTTGAGCTCGAAGGAAACAAAGCCGTAAACTACACGCCTTTTATCGATGGCTGGCTGGATGGTGCCTCCCAGGAAGCATTCGGAAGGCCAGTGGACCTGCTCTGGCTGGAGGATGGCTCTATGCTTATTTCCGACGACTATGGAGATGCCATTTACCGTGTTACCTATAGCCAGCCCTGAGCATTCACCATGCGGTTTGGTCAAGGCCTGAAATCCCTGAGGTAAATGGCCCGTATAAAAATTACAGAGTATGGTAAAATGTCATGTTTTTGGTGCGTAGAGCCTCCTATATTTATAGCCGGACCCTTAACAACTTTCGCGAACCAAACGAACCTGACTTATGAATGTATTCGACGATAAACACATCAAAAATATTGTATTTGTAGGTGCCCATAACAGCGGTAAAACAACACTTACAGAAACCATGCTATTTGAAGCCGGTCTGATTAACCGCCGCGGTACAGTGGAAAATAGTACTACTGTTTCCGATTATCACGAGATTGAACAGGAGCGGGGGAGTTCGGTATTTGCCACCCCCCTGCATACAGAATGGCGGAACTACAAGATCAATATCATAGACACTCCGGGGCTGGACGACTTTATAGGTGAGATCCTTTCTTCTATACGCGTGGCCGATACGGTTGTCACAGTTTTGAATGCCCAGCACGGAGTGGAGATAGGCACCGAGATTATCTGGAATTATATCGACAGGTACAACAAGCCCACGCTTTTCGTGGTCAACCAGATAGACCATCCGAATGCAGACTTCGAGGAAAGCTTCAAATCCATCAAAGGCCTTGTAGGCAACAACGCGGTAAAAGTGCAGTATCCCCTGGTTATTGACGGGGCTCAATGCATTGTGGATGTACTTAAAATGAAAATGTACAAATTCGGTCCGGAGGGTGGCAAGCCTGAAAAAATGCCCATTCCTGAGGATCAGAAAGAACTGGCTGACCGGTTGCACAACGAACTCGTTGAAAAAGCCGCTGAAAAAGACGAGGAATTGCTGGAGCTCTTTTTTGAAAAAGGCACCCTCTCAGAAGATGAAATGCGGCAGGGGATACAAACCGGAATGTTGAACCACGAGCTCTTTCCTGTATTCTGTGTCTCTGCTCTTCACGATATGGGTAGTGGTCGCCTGATGGGATTTATCGACAACGTAGCCCCGGCTGCCGCGGACCTCAAGCCCGAGCAAAGTGAAGAGGGAAAGGTAGTCGAGCGTAAAATAAATGCTCCAACGGCCCTGTTTGTCTTTAAGACCGTACAAATGCAGAATCTCGGTAAAGTCACTTTCTTTAAGGTTGAATCGGGAGTGGTCCGGGCCAATGACAAGTTGGTCAATTCCCGGACCGGGGAAACCGAAACCCTGAACCAGTTGTTCATTATGGATGGCAAGGACCGATCAGCGGTTGATAAAATGGTGGTAGGGGATATAGGCGCCACCCTTAAGCTGAAATACACCGAGACCAATGACACCCTGCATCAGGAAAATGAGCCGGTTACCATTCGGCCGGTGGCCTATCCGGAACCGCGTACCCAAAGGTCGGTTTCTGCCCTGCAGCAAAATGAGGAGGAAAAACTAACGGATGCGCTTCGGAAACTACATAGCCAGGACCCCACGGTTACCATGGCTTATTCCAATGAGCTCAAACAACAGATATTGGGTTGCCAGGGAGAATTGCACCTTTCGACCATTGAATGGATGCTTGAACATATTTATGGGGTGAAATCGGTTCTGGAGCCTCCGAGAATTGCATATAGGGAAACCATAAAACGATCTGCATCAGCCAATTACAGGCATAAAAAACAATCCGGTGGTGCCGGGCAGTTTGCCCAGGTGCACATGAAGATAAGCCCATGGCACGAGGGCATGCCGGAACCCGAAGGTTTTAATATCCGGGGTAAGGAAGAGATTGATTTGCCCTGGGGTGGAAAACTGGTCTTTTATAACTGCATCGTCGGGGGGGTCATAGACCTCAGGTATCTTCCCTCCATCCGTAAGGGGATTATGGAGGTAATGGAATCCGGGCCGCTCACGGGGTCTTACATAAGGGATGTCCGGGTCATGGTCTATGATGGGAAAATGCACTCTGTAGATTCCAACGACATCTCCTTTAAGATTGCAGGGGCGCATGCCTTCCGGGATGCCTTTCTGAATGCCGGGCCCAAGTTGCTGGAACCGATTCGCGAACTGACTATCAAGGTTCCTGAAGAAATGGTGGGCAATATCATGACGGATCTGCAGTCCCGACGCGCCATTATCCTGGGGATCGAAAGCCTCGAC
>NZ_JBAVZJ010000064.1:0-11794 GCF_049588695.1 Robiginitalea sp. | reverse complement strand
ACACGGAAACGACCGTATTATATTCAGGATCCCATGGTCAGCACGGGTTCTGCCGATTGGCGGAACTTCAAAGGTTCAGGTTACGACCGGGGGCACCTTTGTCCGGCCGGGGACCGTAAATTTTCTGAAACCGCATATAATCAAACCTTTTACACCAGTAACATCAGTCCCCAGGATCGGCAATTCAATGCTGGAATCTGGAATGAACTCGAGCAACAGGTTCGGCGCTGGGCCCGAAGGTATGGCAGACTCCATGTGATTACCGGGGGCGTGCTGGGGGAAGGGCTTTATACCATAGGGACGGAGGATGTCGCCGTGCCCGAAGCGTATTACAAAGTAGTCATCCGTGGGGAGGGAACTGATATTCGCGTAATTGGGTTTCTGATTCCAAATACGGAGACGGCTCTTCAGCCCGAGGCATTCCTGATTTCCCTGGACGATCTTGAAGCGTTGACGGGGCTGGATTTTTTTCCGCAATTATCTGAACAGGCCCAACAGTATGTTGAAAGCACCGTTGATTCCGGTCCGTGGAGTTTCTAATTCCACTCCTTCAACCGGTTGGCATCCAGGCGGAGAAAAATAAAGAGCAGCAGGGTGAAGCCGATTAAACCGGAACCTCCATAGCTAAAGAAAGGCAGGGGAATCCCAATGGTAGGCAGCACCCCGATTACCATTCCGATATTGATGAAATAATGGATCAGGAGGATGGAAACCACGCCATAGCCGTACATCCGGCTAAAAGGGTTTTTCTGGCGCTCGGCAAGGTGTACCAACCTCAGAAGCAGTATCGTAAAAAGGAGGACGACGGCACTGGTGCCCAAAAAGCCCCATTCTTCACCCACCGTAGTAAAGATGTAATCTGTATGTTGCTCGGGAACAAAATCCCCCTTGGTGCGCGTCCCTTCCAGAAATCCCTTTCCAAAGAACCCCCCGGATTCTATAGCCTTTTCGGACTGGTATGTATTGTATCCGATAGTCTTTCGGATTTCTTCGAGTTTATCGGGGTCTTTTTCCAGGCGTAGCCAGAGGCTGAAACGGTCCCGGTGGCGTTGTTCAAATACATTTTCAAAGACAAAATTAACCGAGAGTGAAAAGGCCAGGGTGAGCACATAAAACCCGATGACCGGAATAACGGGAATCCGAACGGATGGTTTTTTCAGCAGGAAAATGATACCCACGATCAGGGCCAGGCCTATGGCTACCCAAACGGAGCCGAACATCAGGGTGCATATAAAAATGAGGATTGCGAGAAACCCAATGGCCAGGTACCACAGCGGGAGTCCTTCGCGGAACAGTACAAAGATTAGGGAAAAAAACACCAGGGCACTTCCGGGATCAGGCTGGGGAATGATCAAAAGCGCGGGCAGGAGTATAATCAGTAGGGACATCATCTGGTCTTTGCGCCTTTTGATGTCCGTCTGGATGTCGCTCAGGTATTTGGCCAGTGCCAGGGCGGTGGCTGTTTTGGCAAGCTCGGAAGGCTGCAGGTTAAAGAACCCGAGGTCGTACCATGACGTTGCCCCTGCAATGGTTTTTCCAAAGGCAAAAAGGCCGAGGAGCAGGACCAGGGCTATGATATAAAAAACACTGGAAAAGCGTTCGTAAAAACTGGCTTCCAGTGCCATGACAAGTACGATAAACGCGAGGCTGATGCCGATAAACATAAGCTGTTTTCCGTAGAGCTGGCTCGTGTCAAAAATGGAAGTGCTTTCTTCGGTAAAGGTGCTGGAATAGATGTTGACCCAACCCATGGCCAGGAGGAGGAAAAAGATCAGGACGCAGACCCAATCAACCCGGCGCAGGGCGCTGTTACCAGACATACTCGTTGATCTTGAATTCGGATCCGCTATAGGGTTTGGCGTACTCGTCCTCCAGCGTCTTTTCCAGCATGCGTTTTTCGAGATCTTTTCGGCTGATTTCCCCCTTAAGGTATTTTTCAATCATCAGGGATGCGATGTGGCCCGCATAACGCGCACCGTAGTATCCGTTTTCAATATAGACTGCGATAGCAATCTGTGGATTGTCTACCGGGGCAAAAGCGACGAATACAGAGTGGTCCGTGAGTTGGGTGCGGACTCCTTCAATGCGGGTATAATTCTCTACGGTCCCGGTTTTACCGGCGATTTCTATCCCGGGGACCTGTAGCCATTTTGCGGTTCCTTTAGCATATACATCGGCCATCCCCTGTACCACGGGATCAAAGTGTTCCGGATCGATTGTGGTGTATTTGCGCTGGGTGAAATCCGGGTTGTCAATGGTCTCATCCCCGATTTTCTTTAAAAAGTGAGGCGTGTAATAAAATCCCCTGTTGGCGATGGCGGCTGTCATATTAGCCAATTGAATGGGTGTGGCGGCCACTTCTCCCTGTCCTATGGCATTGGATATGATGTAGGTGGAGGTCCAGCGGCCATCCCCGTATACCTTGTCGTAATAGGCTTTATTGGGAATCCGGCCCGGCCGTCCTGTGGGTAGGTCATAGCCCAGGTAATCACCCAGGCCAAAACTCTTCATGTGTTTTTCCCAGACGTCCATAGCCTCATCTGTAGTTTCGAAACTCTCGTAAAACTTTCGGAAGGTCCCGGCAAAGTAGGCGTTGCAGGATTTGTAAATCCCACTGTTCATGGTCCTTAGCCCGCCCCCGCAATGGCAACCCCTTTTTGTCCTCCCTACATAGAAGCCATTATAGCAGCGGAAGGTAGTTTCAGTACTGACTACACCTTCCTGGAGGGCCGCAAGTGCCTGCAAGGTTTTAAAAGGGGATCCGGGTGAGGGTTCGGCAAGGATGGAACGGTCCCAGGTGGGCTTGGAGATAGAGTCGTTGTGTAGCCTGCTGTAATTTCTGGAGCGTTCCCGCCCGACGAGGAGTTCGGGAAGATAAGTAGGCCCTGAAATCATAGAGAGTATTTCCCCGCTACCGGGTTCAATGGCCACGATGCCTCCGCGTTTTCCCACCATCAGGCGCTCTCCGTACTCCTGGAGTTTTTTGTCCAGGGTGATGTGGATTTTCGTGCCGGCTTTGGCCAGGGTATCTAAACTTCCTTCCTGATACGGGCCTATGACCCTGTTAAATCGGTCTTTCTGAATGTATTTTTTGCCCTTTCTACCCCTGAGCACATCTTCGTATTGTTTTTCAATACCCGTACGTCCGGTGAGCTCTCCGAGTTCGTAATAGGGATTGCTTTTTAAATCCCATTCGTTAACCTCACTGATATACCCGAGGACACTTGCCCCGGCATTGGTATCGTAATCCCTGAGGGATCTTTTTTCGATGTAGAATCCCCTGTATTTACGCATCTTCTCCTGTAGGCTCGCGTAGTCCTCTTTGGAGAGCTGAGGGACCAGAACCGATGGAAGGCGGGGTGAGTAGACCCGGGCCTTTTCCATTCGTTTTATAAAATGCTCCCGGGTGATGCCGAGCATGGAACAAAACTCCAGGGTGTCTAACGGCTTTACATCCCGGGGAACGACCATGACGTCGTAGGCGGGTTGATTGGCCACCAACAGGTCTCCGTTGCGGTCGTAAATATAACCGCGCTCCGGGTAGTCATAAACTATAGTCACCGCCGGGTCTTCCAGAATTTGGTTAGGGGAAAAGCGAAAAACCTGCAGATAAGACAACCTGCTGAGGAAGGTGATTCCTATCAGAATAATCAGGGATGACAGTACCAGTTTCTTCATGGCAATACCCGCTGGGGTGTGTTAATCTTTTCTTCCCGAAAACAAGGCGATCAAAAGTACTCCAAATACGAAAGTACTCCCACCGGTAAAGAGAATCCGTTTCAAAATTAAGAGCAAATTCGGCAAACTAAAAATTTCCAACCCAAAGAATGTCAGGTGGTGGATCCCTATTAATAACGCCAAAAAGCTGTATTGTTGTACACGAGTCGAACTGGCAATCCGAAAATTTTGAAATTCCATATTCACCCCAAAAACAAAACGCATTATGGGGTACCTGAAGAAAGCTGTGGTCAGGGCTGCAGCCGTATGCAGGGCCATGGTATCTGAAAACAGGTCGATACTAAAACCCAGGAGAAAAGCCAGGGCGATCAAAAGCGTGCGATTATCCTGTACCGGGTACCAGAAAAAGAACAGGATATAGACCATCGGGTTGATGCTCCCAAGGATATTCAGGTGGTTAAAAACCAATACCTGGGCCAATACCAAACCGATGAACTGTATGGCCTCCCAAACGTACTTATCGGTCATCAGCTACCTCTTTTTCCAGATTCAGTACTTCAGGCCTGTTGCGATTCCTGATAATGTATGCCTGTCTCAGATTCGTCATATCATTGAAGAGCCTCACATTAATGGTGTAGGAGCTGCCCGCCTGATTGAGGTCAAAATCTTCGATGGTGCCTATGGGGATATTTTCGGGGAAAATACTGGACATACCCCCTGTGACAATTGTATCTCCTACCTTCATCGGCGCCGGATCCAGGCGGGGGATATCCTCTAATTGTACCCTCATATAATCCTTCTGGTTCCAAATCAGGGAACCAAAATAGTCCGTATGCCGGATTTTGGCGTTGATATTGGACTTTGAATTCAGCACACTCTGAACGGAGGCAAATCCGGAACTGCTTTTTTCCACAATCCCAAGGATCCCTTTGGATGTGATGACCCCCATGTCTTGCAGGATACTATCGCTTTTTCCGCGGTCCAGGGTGATATAGTTATCTGGTTCGGCATAACTATTTTTAACGACACGGGCCGATATGATCTCGTATGTCAGGCGTGAGGTATCCATCTCAATAGTATCCCTGGTCCTTGTATTGAACCACATGGATCGCAACCATTCATTCTCTTGTTTCAGTTTCTCATTCTCTTCTCTTAGGTTGAAATAGCCACGGATGGAAGCGTTAACGCCGTAAATATTCCCGGTGAGCCAGTTTGCCGAATTAAAATACCGGGCCTGGTGGTAGTTGTTGTTCTGGATGGTCAGGAAAATGGAAATGATAAACAGGAATAGGTAGAGCAACGTATTCTTATTGTTCAGAATAAAATTAATGATGCGTTGCATGCACGTGCCCTAAAATAGATGAGCGGGTAGGGGGCTATCCGCCGGAGTTACTTAATAAGGATGCTCTTATATCGTTCCAGATTTTTAAGTGCGATACCGGTACCCCTTACAACGGCCCGGAGCGGGTCTTCTGCAATGTACACGGGCAGGTCTGTTTTTTGTGAAAGGCGCCGGTCTAACCCGCGGAGCATAGAGCCTCCCCCAGCCAGATAAATCCCCGTGTTATAGATGTCGGCAGCGAGTTCCGGGGGGGTCTGCGACAGGGTTTCCATGACAGCGTCCTCTACCCTGAGGATAGATTTGTCAAGGGCCTTGGCTATTTCCCTATAGGTGATGGAGACCTGTTTGGGTTTCCCGGTAAGCAGGTCCCTTCCCTGTACGGACATTTCATCCGGTGGGGATTGCAGGTCTTCTGTGGCGGAGCCTATTTTTATCTTAATGTTTTCTGCAGTGCTTTCACCCACATAAAGGTTGTGCTGGGTGCGCATGTAATAAATGATGTCATTGGTAAAGACATCACCCGCGATTTTGACCGATTTATCGCAAACAATCCCGCCCAGGGCAATTACGGCGATCTCGGTAGTTCCCCCTCCGATATCGACGATCATGTTTCCTTTAGGTTGCATAATGTCCAGGCCGATTCCAATAGCTGCAGCCATGGGCTCGTGGATGAGGTATACCTCTTTGCCGTTCACCCGTTCTGCTGATTCCTTAACCGCCCGCATCTCCACTTCCGTAATTCCGGAAGGAATACAAATGACCATTCTCAAAGCCGGGGGAAACCACTTTTTCTTTAAGGCCGGAATGTTTTTGATAAACATGTTTATCATCTTTTCCGAGGCGTCAAAGTCTGCGATAACCCCATCCTTCAGGGGTCGTATGGTCTTTATGTTTTCATGGGTCTTTCCCTGCATCATATTCGCCTCCCTGCCCACGGCGATGATTTTACCGCTGATTCGATCCCGTGCCACTATGGAGGGGCTGTCCACAACTACTTTGTCATCGTGAATGATCAGGGTGTTCGCCGTGCCCAGATCGATGGCTATTTCTTCAGTCAGGAAGTCGAAAAATCCCATTCGTATTTAGTTAGTTTCCCGATGAACGGGCAAATTTTATCGTCAAAAGTAGTAAAATTAATGCTTAAAATGACGTGTTCCGGTCATTACCATTGACATCCCGTTTTCATTGCAATAATCGATGCTCAACTGGTCTTTTATGGAACCCCCGGGTTGGATTACCGCCTTTATACCGCTTTTTCCCGCGATCTCCACGCAATCCGGGAATGGGAAAAAGGCATCGCTGGCCATAACGGCACCCTGCAGGTCAAAACCAAATGAAGTCGCCTTGTGTATTGCCTGGTTCAGCGCATCCACCCGTGAGGTCTGGCCCGTACCGCTGGCGCAAAGCTGCTTGTTTTTAACCAGTACGATGGTGTTGGATTTGGTATGCATACAGATCCGGGAAGCAAATAGCAGGTCTTCCCTCTCCCGATCTGACGGCGCTGTCTCAGTAGCCAATGTCAGGTCTTCGGCCTGGTCTGTTTTTGTATCCCGGTCCTGGAACAGGATCCCGTTGAGGCATGTCCGGATAATTGTGCCGGGTAACTCCCAGTGTTTCTGAACCAGCAGTATTCGATTTTTCTTCCCCTTGAGGATTTCCAGAGCATCGCTTTCAAAAGATGGGGCAATAACCACTTCACAGAAAAGGCTGTGGATCTTTTCGGCAGTGGCGACGTCAATAGGGCTATTGCTGATCAGGATTCCGCCAAAGGCAGAAACAGGGTCGCCGGCAAGGGCATCGCTATACGCCTCGGATAGGGTTGTGCGTGTCGCCAGGCCACAGGCGTTGTTGTGTTTTAAAATAGCAAAGGTGGGGGCGTCGTCTTTGAATTCTGCCATGAGGTTGACCGCAGCGTCAATATCGAGCAGGTTATTATAGGAGAGGGCTTTCCCGTGAAGCTGGTCGAACAAGCCGTTAAAATCGCCGTAAAACCGCCCTTCCTGATGCGGGTTTTCGCCATAGCGAAGAGTTCTTCCCGCCAACAGGCTCAATTTAAATGCAGGAATGTCCTGGCTTTGGTTGAAATAATTAAAAATGGCACTGTCGTAATGAGAGGAAGTGTTGAAGGCCCGTGCTGCAAACAACTGGCGTTCTTCCAGGGTGGTTTCTCCAGAGGAGCGTTCCAGCAATTCCAGAAATTCGGAATAGTCCTCCATGGAAGATACACAAAGGACATCCCGGTAATTTTTGGCAGCTGCCCGGATCAGGGAAATCCCTCCAATATCGATCTTTTCAATAATATCAGCTTCAGAAGCCCCCTCGGCTACCGTTTTTTCAAAAGGGTACAAATCTACAACTACAATATCCAGAGCGGGTATTTCGTAGGCCGTCAGCTGTTCCTGGTCGCCCTCCAGGTCCCTTCTTCCCAGTATTCCGCCGAACACTTTGGGGTGCAGGGTTTTTACCCGGCCACCGAGGATGGACGGATATCCGGTGATGTTTTCTACAGCTGTTACGGGAAGGCCCAGGTCGCGAATAAAAGCTTCGGTACCCCCGGTGGAATAAAGGGCTATCCCCAGGTCGTGGAGTTTCCGCACAACCGGCTCCAAACCGTCTTTGTGGAATACTGAAATAAGGGCAGAACCCGCTTTTTTGGAATCACTCATGTCAATCGGAATTGTAAAGGGTTTCAGAGGGGTAAAAGTACTCCATTTGGGAGTAAAAATCCCACAGGGGTTATCAACAATACAGGAGAAGTTTTAAAGAATATGGGCGACCTCTTCGCAGACGAATTCCAGAAAGCGCTCGTCCTTGTCTGAAAAAGGGTCAGGGGTATGGGAATCGATATCGAGTTGCCCGATATTGGAGCCATCGACAAAAATCGGAATCACGATTTCCGCCTTGACGTTTATACTGCAGGCGATGTAATTATCCTGATCAGCCACGTCGGGCACTACGAAGTTTTGGTTGCTCAGGGCCACCTGTCCGCAAATGCCTTTTCCGAATGGGATAATGGTATGGTCTGTGGGATCACCGGCATAAGGTCCCAGTTTGAGCTCCTCCAGGGTTCCATTTCTGAAATAAAAGCCAACCCAGTCATATGCGGGTATTTCATTTTTCAGCAGGTTGCAAACCTCCTGCAGGCGGTCGGTGACCGAAAGGGCTGAATCCCTAAGGACTTCCAGAACATGGGGTTTTAATGCATCGAACATATAGGATGAGAATTAGGAAATGGAAAGTACAAAAGAATCTGCTCGTCAGAAAAGGGTATTACAAAAAAAACCGGCGGGATTTCCCGCCGGTTTTTACAATTGGACTCTGGGGTCCGTGAATTACATCATACCTGGCATTCCGCCACCTCCCATTGGGGGGCCTGCGGGGACATCTTCTTTGATGTCGGTCAGGGCGCACTCCGTAGTGAGGATCATACCGGCAACAGAGGCCGCATTTTCCAATGCAATACGGGTCACTTTCTTGGGATCAATGATCCCGGCCTTCATCATATCGACGTACTTTTCAGATTTGGCGTCATATCCGAAATCTCCTTTTCCTTCATGAACCTTGCTGACCACAACGGAACCTTCTCCTCCGGCATTTTCAACAATGGTGCGAAGGGGAGCCTCGATAGCACGTGCCACAATCGCCAATCCGGTTTCTTCATCTGCGTTTTCAACTTTAACTTTTGAAAGGACAGACTTGGCGCGAACCAGGGCCACACCACCTCCGGCAACAATACCTTCTTCCACAGCCGCGCGGGTTGCGTGAAGGGCATCGTCTACCCGGTCTTTTTTCTCCTTCATCTCTACTTCAGATGCAGCACCCACATAGAGTACCGCGACACCGCCGGCCAATTTGGCCAGACGCTCCTGAAGTTTTTCCTTATCGTAGTCAGAAGTCGTAGATTCAATCTGAGACTTGATCTGGCTTACGCGGGCTTTGATATCCTTGGCAGATCCGGATCCGTTCACCAGGGTGGTGTTGTCCTTGTCAATGCTCACTTTTTCACAAGTACCGAGCATATCGACAGAGGCGTTTTCCAGGGTGAATCCACGCTCTTCGGAAATTACGGTACCTCCTGTTAAAATGGCGATATCTTCAAGCATCGCTTTTCTGCGATCTCCAAATCCGGGCGCTTTAACAGCCGCGATTTTGAGGCTTCCGCGAAGTTTGTTCACAACCAGTGTGGCCAGGGCCTCTCCGTCCACATCTTCTGCGATGATCAACAGGGGCTTTCCGGATTGAGCTACCGGTTCGAGGACGGGAAGCAAATCCTTCATAGTCGAGATCTTCTTGTCAAAAAGAAGGATGTAAGGGCTGTCCAGTTCTGAAATCATCTTCTCAGAATCGGTAACGAAATAAGGGGAAAGGTACCCGCGATCGAATTGCATACCTTCTACAACATCCACATAGGTGTCTGTACCTTTGGCCTCTTCCACGGTGATAACACCTTCCTTGCCGACTTTCTTGAAAGCCTGGGCGATCAGTTCGCCAATAGCTTCTTCGTTGTTGGCCGAGATAGACGCTACCTGCTTGATCTTATCGGAAGAATCTCCTACTTTTTTGGATTGCTTGTCGAGGTTCTCAACAATGGCCTCTACCGCCTTGTCGATCCCGCGTTTGAGGTCCATTGGGTTTGCACCTGCAGCTACGTTTTTAAGTCCTTCTTTAACGATGGACTGAGCCAGTACGGTTGCCGTAGTGGTTCCGTCACCGGCCAGATCGTTGGTTTTGGAAGCTACTTCCTTAACCATTTGGGCGCCCATATTTTCCAGGGCATCTTCCAATTCGATTTCCTTGGCGACGGTCACACCGTCCTTGGTAACCACAGGGGCTCCGAAAGACTTGCTGATGATCACATTACGTCCTTTAGGACCCAGGGTTACTTTTACGGCATCTGCAAGGGCATTTACGCCTCGCTTCAGTCCGTCTCTTGCTTCAATATCAAAGGTTATATCTTTTGCCATAATACTTTTAGAATTTTAGTTGGATTAAAAAAACAGGGAAGTCCACTGTCTGTATTTTGTTCCGTTTCTTTAAATGATTGCGAGGATATCGCTTTCCCGCATCATTAGGTAATCTGAACCATCGAATTTGAGCTCGGTACCGGAGTATTTGCCGTAGAGTACGGTATCTCCTTCTTTCACAGTCATGTCCTCGTCCTTGGTGCCGGGCCCGACAGCGACAACTTTCCCTTTTTGAGGTTTTTCTTTTGCCGTATCTGGAATAATGATGCCAGAGGCTGTTTTGGTCTCGGCAGCCATAGGTTCAACCAGGACTCGGTCTGCCAATGGTTTGATGTTTACTTTAGCCATATTAATCGCTTTTAAATTGATTTAAAGTTTCGCTCTTTGGAGGCATAAACTATGCCAGTACTAAAAAACTGACAGTTTGTAAAACAAAAATGCCAGCTTGTCATTTAAGCTGGCATTTTGAAATTTTATACTGCACTTATTGCAGGGTGTCTATCGGACTTGTACCATCCTGAGCCGGAAGTTCTTCCGGGATTTCATCGGGGAGGGATTCCGGAACACTTTCTACTCCATCTTGTTGGAGCAGTTTGGATTCGGCTTCCTGAAAGTTGGATTTCAGTGCGACGTTTGAAAGCAGGATGAGGACGATCAGGATCGTGGCAAGGGTCCAGGTAGATTTGTCCAGGAAATCCCCGGTTTTCTTTACCCCGCCTACAACCTGGTTTCCCCCACCGCCAAAGGAAGAAGAAAGCCCGCCACCTTTAGGGTTCTGTACCATAACAACGAGCATCAATAACAGACACACAATGATGATCAGAATTAAGAATATGGAAAAAGTGCTCATGAGAATCGCTGCTATTTTTTGGCCCGGAGTTTCTCCACGGCCTTAATTTGGTCTGCAAAGAAACTACTTTTTTCCGGATATTTCAAAATCAGGATCCGGTAGGCCTGAATCGCCTTTTTAAACTTTCCCTGTTCCAGATATACACGAGCCAGGGTTTCAGTCATCAATTGATTTTTATCGATCTTCAGAGACTGTGAAATATCGACCTTTGGGGTGTCCGTATCCCCTGGTTTTATTTTCGGGTTGTCTGCAATGAAGCGGTCGATCAATTCGAATTTTTTTTCCCGATCCGAATCTGCTTCCCGGGTTTCCTGTTGATTTTCGATTTCGGCAGTTTCAGCTGCCTCTTTTTGTACGGCCTTGGGAGCCATTTGCGTCAGCTGCAACCATTGGGAGAAAGAATGCCGCTCATCTCTGGTAAACTCCAGGGGGCTTCCAATTTTTAGTTTCTCTTTGGCTTCTGCCTTAGCCAGCTCGAGGTTTTTATCCATTTCGGGATCCTTGGAGCGAAAGAGTTTCGGGTCGAGGATCTTATCCGCCTCTTCCGTATTTCTCGGCAGGGGGCTGTCTTCCTCCTTTTGGATCATATCCGTGTCCCTTTCCGGGTTGGGAATCACTTCTTCAGAGATGATTTCCTGATCGGCCAGGGTGTGCTGGCCCGATATCGCATCGGCGATTCGGTTTGGGATAAATTCTTCTGAGGTTATCAGGTCAAAAAGTACTTCCCGGTCTGCGGTGCAGGCCGCAGTGGCCTTCAGGGCCTGGTTGTATTTGTAACTGTTCAGGTGCTTTAAACCATACAGTTGCATGGCCCGGGCGGCCTGAAACCAGGGGTAGTTCTCAATCAACTCTTCGAGTTGCCCGGTCTGGGCCTCGGTTTGAACCGCCTTGGGATCTCTGAGCAGGTATGTAAAATCTGATACGTTCATTGTCTTACCAGTCGGCCAGGGACCGGGTAAA
>NZ_JBAVZJ010000063.1:0-4087 GCF_049588695.1 Robiginitalea sp. | reverse complement strand
TGTGGGCCCTCCTGTCAACCATAAGGTATCCATGGATGTGGTTGTGAACGAATTAAAAGAAGCTGGTTTTACGGCTTTTGATATAAACGTAGAATTACTTGAATACCAATTTGTGATACGAGCCAAGTTCACGGCCCGCAATTGAATACCCTAAAGGGTCATAAATTCATACTTTGAAGAAAATCCAACTCATTTTCCTTATCGCCGTTTTTGGAATTACGGCGTGTAAAAATGAACCTGAAATTCCAGAAATCCCCTACTCCCAGGAGGTGGTTTCAAGTCCCATTCCCTTTGCTGAGGGAATAATATCTACAGTGGAAAACAGTGAGTTCGAGTTGACCTTCTCTACAGACGGGCGGAGAACATACTTTTCCAGAAGGCCCCCGGAAGGAAAACAGATGATTTACGTAAGTGATTTTAAAGACGGTACGTGGTCCGTACCCAAACGCGCTGATTTCTCGACGGACCGGGACGAAACAGCATTCATAACGCCTAATGGCCAATTTCTTTTTTTTGGTTCTGAGCGCCCCATTCCGGGGAAACCCAATAAGGGAAATTTTGACATGAACATTTGGATGATGGAGAAAACGGAAAAGGGCTGGAGCGAACCCAAACCTCTACCCGAACCCATTAACGCAGCGCAAGTGGAAAACGAGGAATGGCCTTCTTCAAACAATAATTTCCTTTTCACCCATGATGATGAAACTTTTTATTTCACCTCTATGAGGCGAGGAACAAAAAGTATAAAACTCTATCAGACAACATTTGATGGACACGATTTCTCAGAGCCCCAAGTCATAGACGGTATATTTGAGGAGGATAAATATTGGGTGTATTCCGCCGTAATTTCACCTGACGGACAATTTCTGGTCTTCAATTCGTACGGTGCCCCCGGAGGTTCTGGGGGAGAAGATATTTTTGTTTCTAAAAAAACAGAAAAAGGTTGGAGCAGGGCCAGGCCCATCGGAGAAGTAGTGAATTCCAAAGATGAAGAAAGCAGTCCAAGGTTTTCAAGGGATGGAAAATACTTCTTTTTTAGCCGGGCCGAGAACCTGGGAAATTATGAATATGGCGAATGGGACATCTTCTTTGTAGAAACAGAGTACCTCCAATTGGATAAAATATTTGATTGAGAACCTGGCCTTAGCCCCCCTGGGGCGTGACCGCAGCGCGCCAGCTATGTTAGGCGTTCGCATTGGCGTGAAAGAAAGGTTGTTCCCTTTTCTTCAGAACGGAAATTGAAAAACGATAACTATGAATCTAAAATGGATACCTCTAATTATTTGGTGTATGCTCCCTTTGGCAGTTGGCGGCCAAAAAAATCCCTTACCCACCACGGCCCCCTTGCTGCATAATGCCTTTAACCGGCCGGCGACTTCACTCAACGGAGACTGGCATTATCTGGTAGACCGGTACGAGACGAGCGTCTATAATTTCTGGAGGATCCCCTTTGATTCAGTCTCGCCTGAGGCCTATGGGCGGGATGCGGTCTGGTTGGATGAAACCCCAAATGACAAAACAGATCGTTTGGAATACGATTGGGATTCCGCAGCAACCCTTACGGTACCGGGGGACTGGAATTCCCAGGTGGATGAATTGCTATTCTATGAAGGCTCCATCTGGTACCGCACTAAATTTGACGATCCCAGGACAAACGCAAAGGACAAACTTCTTCTCTATTTCGGCGGTGCGAATTACCGTACGGATGTCTATCTCAACGGCCGGAAAGTAGGGTCGCACACAGGAGGGTTCACCCCGTTTAATTTTTTTATAGGACAGCAGGTCAAACCCAATGGCAACTCTCTGGTGGTGCGTGTAGACAACCAGCGGGATCCCTCCGGGGTTCCCACAGATGTGACCGATTGGTGGAATTACGGGGGCCTGACCCGGGACGTAAAACTGATCGCCCTGCCTCAAACTTATATAGAGGATTACAGCATTCGTCTCAATCCGGAAAATCCGGAGGAACTTACAGGCTACATACAACTGATGGGATCGCAGGCAAATGGGCAGCAGGTTATGCTGAAATGCCCTGAACTCGACCTGAACATTTCTTTATCGACAAACCCGGGTGGGAAAGCGATCTTCAGGCAGTCTTTAAAAGAAATACCCATTGAATTGTGGGATACCCGGAATCCGAAGTTGTACGAATTCACTATTACGGCAGGGTCGGATCGGACAACAGATCTGATCGGCCTGCGTACGATTGAAACGCGGGGGAGTGAAATCCTCTTAAATGGCAAACCGATTTTCCTTCGCGGAATATGTGCCCACGAAGAGAATCCCCTCAAGGGGTCAAGGGCCAACAGTAAAGACGATGCCCGCCAACTCATGACATGGGCCCGGGAACTCCAGGCAAACTTTATGCGGTTGGCGCATTATCCGCACAATGAATACATGCCCCGGCTGGCCGACGAACTGGGGATCTTGCTTTGGGAAGAAATTCCCGTGTATTGGACCATCGACTGGAAAAACGAGGCTACTTATGCATTGGCCGAACAACAACTCGCAGAGGTGCTTTATCGGGATAAAAACCGCGCCTCGGTGATTATCTGGTCCCTGGCCAATGAGACCCCGGACCTCGGGGAAAAAGTAATTTTTCTAAAAAGACTGGCGGAATTCGCCCGCGGATATGACAACAGCCGCCTCATCTCAGCCGCACTGTTTAAATCGAAATCAGCAGACGGGAAAATGACAGTCAGCGATCCGTTCAGTGCCTATACAGACATTATTGCTTTTAATGAATATCTGGGATGGTATGAAGGCACCCCGGAAATCCTCGACGGTGTTGAATTTGTTTTTAACCAACAGAAACCGGTACTGGTGTCGGAGTGGGGCGCCGGGGCTTTGGCCGGCCTTCACGGGGATTCACTCACGCGTTGGAGTGAAGAATATCAGGACTATCTATACGGGGAGCAATTGAAACTCATGGACCGCATACCACAACTCGCGGGGTTTACGCCCTGGATTCTAGCGGATTTTCGGAGTCCCCGCCGGATGCATCCCCAATATCAGAAAGGCTGGAATCGCAAAGGCGTCATCGGTCAGGGAGGAGAGCGGAAAAAAGCCTTTTATCGGTTGCAGGCCTATTATAAAAGAAAAAAGCAGGGAGACCCGGAGAAATAGTTTACGGACTTTGTTCGGGGAATAGTTCCCGGATATCCTTTGGGCCATTATTGCACCCCAGATAGGGGCAAATCAAATTAAAAAGGGAATCAAAAGTTAAGGCGGGCAGGACTACTTAACAGAATTACTATATTCAACAATCTTTGACAGAGTCTGAAGAGGCTCTAACAAAAGCCGTTATAACTATAGACCTGAGAAAATGAAAGTATTTAAGACAGGAATTGCCTTTATCGTATTCTTTACATGCCTTACACTTACTCATGCACAAAACAAAATCAAGCAGGAAGCCGGGTATTCACCCCAAATTGGCACGATGGTGGATATGCTCGAGGATTTAAAAAGCAGGATCGAAGAAATGACCCGTGATTTGACCCAGGCAGAAACCGATTATCTGTTCGATGACGATGCCAATAGTATTGGATCGCTCATCATGCATTTGGTATCCACAGAAGCCTACTACCAGGTCCAGTCGTTGGAGGGACGTTCCTGGACGGATAAGGAAGCAGCCGTGTGGATGGTAGGCGGAGAATTGAATGAAAAAACCAGAGAACAACTAAAGGGCAAGCCCATAGCGTACTATCTTGAGTTGTGGGATGAGGTTCGGAATAAAACCCTGGAAGGACTTAAGGCAAAGGATGATGCGTGGTTTGCGGCTGACATAGATGAAGGTATAAACAACCATTATGTATGGTTTCATGTTTTGGAGCATTCAGCGAATCATATGGGACAGATCGCCCTGGTGAAAAACAGGCTACCCGAATAATAAAAATCTATAGCATTCCATGGGAGACAAAAAACGGGTTCGCATCAACAAGTATTTTAGCGAAATAGGGGTTTGTTCACGCAGAGCCGCAGACAAACTGATCGAGCAAAAGCGGGTAACCATCAACGGGGTCATTGCCGAAATGGGGACTAAGGTCTCCCCGGAAGACGAAATTCGCCTGAACGGGAAGCTCATTAG
>NZ_JBAVZJ010000062.1:0-2083 GCF_049588695.1 Robiginitalea sp. | reverse complement strand
GTTATAAATACATGAATAGCGGACCGGGAAATGCCTCAGGGGTGTTTATCGCTGAAAAGCACCTGAACGATCCGGATATCCCGCGTTTTGAAGGGTGGTGGGGGACGAAAAAGGAAACCCGGTTTTTGATGCAACCCCGTTTTGATCCTATGGATTCGGCAGATGCCTGGCAGATTAGCAATGCCCCGATACTGGCCATGGCGCCCTATCTGGCTTCCCTGGAGTTATTTGAGGCGGTGGGAATGGACGCCCTGATTGAAAAGAGAAATAAGATTGTGGCGTATCTGGAATTTATCCTCGGGGAAATAGACAAAGAGGTGGAAAGCACCTTTGAAATTATAACGCCTGCCCATGCCAGGGGGTGCCAACTTTCTGTCTTTTTGCACGGGGAGGGGAAATCACTCTTTGATTACCTGATGAAAAACGGGGTGATTACAGACTGGCGGGAACCCAATGTCATTCGTCTGGCTCCGGCTCCTTTCTATTGTTCCTACACAGATATGTATCGGTTCGGTCAGATTTTAAAAAAGGGCATCCTTGAAAAAGCATAGTTCAGGCCGGGCCATTGGGGCGAAACATTTAAACCAAACGCAGGGTCGACCATGAAGTCACTGCGTTTAATCCTGTCTAACCCACGGTATTTTGGCCCGGCATGGGTTTTTGCCAGCCTTAATATGTGGTTTGGCACCTGGGCCATTTATATTCCCCGGGTATCGGAAAACCTCCGGATTGACAAGGCGGAACTCGGGTTCGCCATTTTCTTTTTGTCCCTTGGGATTTTTACCATTTTTCCGGTTGCAGCCCGGATTGTCAATCGTCTGGGTGCCGGACGTGCCACCTGGTACGGCGTTGTACTTTGCAGTATTTTTGCCTTTTTTCCCTTGATCGCACCCAATTACTACACCCTTATGGCCGCCCTCTTCTTTTTTGGGGCAACCAATGGCCTTACGGATATTGCTATGAATACCCTGGTGACGGAAGTCGAGAAAAAGGATGGGCAAAATTTTATGTCTGCCGCCCATGGGTTTTTTAGTCTCGGGGGAGTCCTGGCGGGTATGGGAAGTTTTCTGATCGGCCCGATCGGCAATCCGGCCCTGCATATGCTGGGGGTGATCGTTATCGTCTTTTTAATCAATCTCCGTTTTCGCAAGTACTATTTTGATGTTACTGCACCACCCATGGAAAAAGAAGGTTTTAGCTTGAAACTATTTCGCCCCCTCTTCCTCCTGGGGATCGTCTCCTTCATCGTAATGGGAGGGGAAGGAGCAGTCGTCGACTGGAGCGGACTCTATTTGAAAGAGATCAGTAAAGCTCCTGAGTTCCTTATCGGGGCTGGTTTTCTGGCTTTTTCTGTCACCATGACCCTTGGGCGCTTTCTGGGAGACGGGATAAGCACGCGCATCGGTTCTGTGAAGATTGTGGCCCTTGGAAGCCTTATCGCCATCCTGGGATACTTATGCGTGCTCCAAAGCGCGACCTACGTTTCCCTGCTCGGTTTTGCCCTCATCGGGCTGGGGTTTTCCGTTATTATTCCCGAACTCTTTCGGATTGGAGGGAATATCAAAGGGGTAGAATCTGCACAGGGCGTGGCGTTTATTGCGGGAACGGGATATTCCGGGTTCCTTTTGGCACCCCCCGTTTTGGGGTATGTAGGAGAGCAATTCAGCCTTAAAACCACCTTCGCCGTCTTACTTATCGGGGCTGTTGTGGTTATGCTCTCAACACTTTTGCTCAGGAAGCGAGAAAAAAACAAAGGTTAATTCACGCGGATTCCCGTAAAATACAGCTTAAAGCTTCCATCGGCGTTTTGATGGTGGGTAGAGAGCTGCAGTCCTCCCTCATCCTTGTACTGCTCCCATGTTGTCGCCAGACTGGGCTCGGGTTGGTTTCCTTTGCGAAACACCCATTCCCGGAGCACAGAATCTTTACCGAAATAGAAATCATAGGCATCCCCCGGGGTGTAGCCCCCTTCGTTTCCATAAACTATGGTCAGTTTGGAGGCAGGCTCCCCTGAAATCGGGGCTTCATCCGTTTCCTGGTATTCATGGGTAAAGGAATCCTGATCCCACACCCACTGGTAGGG
>NZ_JBAVZJ010000061.1:0-9149 GCF_049588695.1 Robiginitalea sp. | reverse complement strand
ATCTACACCGGGGGACATTCTTTGTTGATCGGCGTTCCGGGCCTGGCCAAGACACTCATGGTCAATACCATAGCGCAAACCCTCGGCCTCGACTTCAAGAGAATACAGTTTACCCCCGATTTAATGCCCAGCGATATCCTGGGGAGTGAAGTGCTCAACCAGGATCGAAAATTTGTCTTTGTGAAGGGCCCCGTTTTTGCCAATATTATCCTGGCGGACGAAATAAACCGGACCCCCCCGAAAACACAGGCCGCCCTCCTGGAAGCCATGCAGGAGCGTGCGGTGACTATTACCGGCAAGCAATATAAACTGGAGGAGCCTTATTTTGTGCTGGCAACCCAGAATCCGATAGAGCAGGAGGGCACATATCCTTTGCCGGAAGCACAATTGGATCGCTTTATGTTTGCCATTCAATTGGAATACCCGAGTTTGGAAGAGGAAATACAGGTGGTGAAGAATACCACTGATGATCGGGAAACGGAAATAGTCACTTTGTTTACAGCAGAGGAGATACTTCAGATCCAACATCTGGTTCGAAGGATTCCCGTTCCTGACAATGTGGTGCGATACGCTGTGGAGCTCGCTCAGAAGACCCGTCCGGGTCAGGCAGGGGCTTCAGAACTCGTCAACCAGTATCTGGACTGGGGGGCAGGGCCGAGAGCTTCTCAGAACCTCGTGCTGGCCGCTAAGGCACATGCAGCTGTTGACGGTCGTTTTTCTCCTGATATTGCCGATGTGAAAGCTGTGGCCCCCGGCATCCTCCGGCACCGTATCCTCCGGAATTACAAAGCCGAGGCCGAAGGTATTTCCGATGAGGTGATTATAGATAAGCTCCTCTGATTCGTTTGAACCCGTACTTTTAGTGCTCCGTGCTCCGTGCTCCGTGCTTCAGCGGGAAGTCCCCGCCCGGGGTTTATGATTGGAGTCCTTAAAAATGCACTATTCCCCTTGGGGAGTTTATAATCGCGCTGCCTTCTCTGTATGAAATCATCGAAGTTAAACCTTCCGAAATGTGATTTTGTCAAATCAGCTGAATCGCCTTCTCAATAGTTTTAAATACCCTTTCATTTTAGTACTTTTGATAGCGTTAGAAACACAGAAATCCTGAAGACTATGGCATACGATATCGATATGATCAAGGCGGTTTACTCCCAATTCCCTTCCCGTGTGGATAAGGCGCGCGAATTGATGGGGAAACCCTTAACCCTTTCTGAGAAAATCCTGTACACCCACCTGTGGGAGGGTATGCCGGAACGCATCTTCGAGAGGGGGACAGATTATGTGGATTTCGCCCCGGACCGTGTAGCCTGCCAGGATGCGACGGCACAGATGGCACTGCTGCAGTTTATGCATGCCGGGAAACCTAAAGTAGCTGTTCCCACTACCGTGCACTGCGATCACCTCATTCAGGCGAAGGTAGGGGCAGAGGCCGATTTAAAACGGGCCAATCAAACCAGCAATGAAGTTTTTGATTTTTTAGAATCGGTATCGAATAAATACGGTATCGGTTTTTGGAAACCGGGTGCCGGAATTATACATCAGGTTGTTTTGGAAAACTATGCCTTTCCCGGGGGGATGATGATCGGGACAGATTCGCATACGGTAAACGCCGGAGGCCTCGGAATGGTAGCTATCGGGGTCGGTGGCGCAGATGCGGTGGATGTGATGGCGGGGATGGCCTGGGAATTGAAATTCCCTAAACTCATCGGGGTGAAACTAACGGGTAAACTAAGTGGGTGGACAGCCCCTAAAGACGTTATCCTCAAGGTAGCTGATATCCTCACTGTAAAGGGGGGCACCGGGGCCATCATTGAGTATTTTGGAGAAGGGGCCGTTTCTATGTCTTGCACAGGGAAAGGAACTATTTGTAACATGGGAGCTGAAGTAGGGGCTACGACCTCTACCTTTGGATATGACGATTCCATGGATCGTTACCTGCGGGCTACCGGACGTGCCGATGTGGCGGATGCTGCTAACGAGGTAGCGCCATACCTGACGGCTGACCCCGAAGTCTACGCAAACCCGGAGGCTTATTTTGATCAGGTTATTGAGATCGATCTGAGCACTTTGGAGCCCCATCTCAACGGACCCTTTACTCCGGACCTGTCGACCCCGATTTCAAAAATGTCCGAGGCGGCCCGCGAAAACGACTGGCCTTTGCGCGTTGAGGTTGGGCTGATCGGTTCCTGCACCAATTCCTCGTACGAAGATATTTCCAGGGCGGCTTCCCTGGCGAAACAAGTAGCCGATAAAAAACTAAAAACCAAAGCGGATTTCACTATTACCCCAGGGTCCGAGCAGGTCAGGTACACCATTGAACGGGATGGATTTATAGACACCTTCAACAATATTGGAGCCACGGTATTTGCCAACGCCTGCGGTCCGTGCATCGGGATGTGGGATCGCTATGGGGACAAGGCTGCCAATGGCCCCCGAAATACAATTGTTCATTCCTTTAACCGGAATTTTGCGAAGCGTGCAGACGGGAACCCGAATACCCTCGCATTTGTAGGCTCCCCGGAGCTGGTAACCGCCATAGCGATTGCCGGTAGACTTGATTTTAATCCCCTTACCGATACCCTCATCAATGAAGATGGAGAGGAAGTGCGACTAGAGGAACCGAGAGGTTATGAGTTGCCGCCTGAAGGCTTTGCTGTCGAGGATGCCGGATTTATACCGCCTAAGGAAGACGGAAGCAGTGTTCAGGTGGTTGTAGCCCCGGATTCTGAACGACTCCAGCTCCTCGAACCTTTTGAACCTATCAAACCGGATGATCTGCAAGGGATGAAATTATTGATTAAGGCCTTTGGGAAATGTACCACGGATCACATTTCAATGGCGGGTCCCTGGCTACGGTACCGGGGCCATCTGGACAATATTGCCAACAATACGCTCATCGGGGCTGTGAATGCCTTTAACCAGAAAACGAATTTCGTCAAAAATCAATTGACCGGAGAATACGGCGGGGTTCCGGATACGCAACGGGAGTATAAGGCTGCTGGTATTATGACCCTGGTTGTGGGAGACCACAACTACGGGGAAGGCTCTTCCAGGGAACATGCGGCTATGCAACCGCGTCATCTCGGCGTCGCAGCGGTACTGGTGAAATCTTTCGCGCGAATCCATGAGACGAACCTGAAGAAACAAGGCATGTTGGCCCTTACTTTTGCCAATGAGGCCGATTATGACCTCATTCAGGAGGATGACACTTTTAATTTTGTGGATATTGAATCCTTTGCATCGGGCAAACCGCTAACTATTGAGGTGGTTCACAAAGATGGCAGTACTGACACCATTATGGCCAACCATACGTATAACAAGGCCCAGATATTATGGTTCCATGAAGGTTCTGCCCTGAACCTGATTAAAAAGCAAAGCGCAAAAGGTTAAGTTGCGCTGAGAAGAAAACCCTGCGGTATGCAGGGTTTTTTTATATCTCATAATCCTGGAATGAAAGTCAAAAAAAAGACACTCCTCAATATCTTGCTGATGCTGTTCGTGGTGTCGTTTTTTGTGACGCCCCTGGGGGAGTATTCCAAGATTGCCCTTATGCAGCTTTTCTCGTTCAGTCCTGATATTGTCAGGACATCGGATCGACAAAAACTCCCTTTTTACAACTGGACCCTAAAAGACTCCAAAGGTGATTTTTTCAATTTCGAGCGCTCCAGGGGAAAGATTGTGCTAATTGATTTTTGGGCATCCTGGCGATTGCCCAGTCTGCCGGAGTTGAAGGCCTTACAGGAACTTTACGAGGATTATGGGGATCGGGTTGATTTCTATATTATTACTAATGAAGAGCGACCCCCGGCTGAAGCATTTATAGAGGACCATGGTTTCACCTTTCCCGTCACTTATCAATTTCTGCAAAGCGAGAGTCCGCTCCCGGATACCGAACCACCCCGATCATACCTGATAGACCGGCAGGGTTATATGGTTGTAGATCAAGAAGGAATGGCCGACTGGAATACGACAAAGGTGCGGGAATTGCTGGATAGGCTCCTGGAGAACCCTCAGTAACTATAACTATGTCACAGATTACTACCCTTGCACTGTTTCGTTATGGAAATTGGAGGCGGAAGGTATGGGCCCTTTCGCAAATGGGGCTTGCTACAGGCAGGTTGAAAGGAACCGAGGGCATGCGATTTCTAAAATTGCTGGGTACCGGTGCTGAAGGATTTTCGACCAGGCCCGACTGGGGGGTTTACGGGGTTTTACAGGTATGGGATACGGAAGCTTCAGCAGTCGCTTTTTTCAAAAACCACCCTCAATTCCAAAGGTATTTGTACAATTCAGAGGAATCCCTTACCATCTATATGCGTCCGGTCAAATCCAAAGGTAAATGGAACGGGATCAATCCGTTTGAGCCTGCCGTAGCGCCGGAACCCGGGAATAGTGCGCTGGCTGTAATTACCCGGGCTACAATCCGTAAAAAATATCTTCGCACCTTCTGGAAAAATGTCCCTGACTCCCAGCGCCCCCTCAAGGGTATTCGGGGCCTGATATATACCAAGGGGATTGGGGAAACCCCTTTTGTAGATATGGCGACCTTCAGCCTTTGGTCAGACGAAGATGCCATGAAGGCCTATGCCTACGGGACAAAAGCGCATTCGGAAGTCATTCGCAAAACCCGTGAACTGGGGTGGTATAAGGAGGAACTTTTTGCCCGATTCCAGCCCTATAAGATAATTGGAGACTGGAAGGACATACCAGATCTCAGGGCCTTTCGGGAG
Organism: Robiginitalea sp.; assembly: GCF_049588695.1. Taxonomy (GTDB): domain Bacteria; phylum Bacteroidota; class Bacteroidia; order Flavobacteriales; family Flavobacteriaceae; genus Robiginitalea. The sequence goes on along the minus strand of NZ_JBAVZJ010000061.1, from coordinate 4,419 downwards.
TCTCTCAAAAGAAGAGGTACAGGCTCATAAAAAACACAAACTGGGCACTGAGAATGTGTAGCGAGAACTTGCGATTACCCTGAATATCGAGTTTTTCATATCCCCAGAGAAAAACAATAGCCAGGACGAACCAGCAGATATAATTCCAAAGGGTGGGTACCCCCCCCTGAAACGTCCAGAAATCCAGCAGGGGAGCCAGGCCCTCCATAAAAAAATCCAGGATTACCAAGAGCAGTGCTCCGAAAAGGATACGGGCCCGGGGCGGTAATGGAAGGTTCCTGCTGACACATCCACTGCAAAAACTGAGTAGGGCCCAGTTTACGCCAATCAGGTAGGGAATACCATCGAGTTTCGGACCCAGGTTTTCACCATAGTGGTATGAACCAAAAAGCCATCCTGTATGTACCCCTATCCATTCAGCAGAAACGCCAGTGATACAGATAAAGACAAAAAGGAATATTTTTCGACCCGTATTCAGGGGAAAAATCCAGATGAACAAAAGGGCCATCAGTAACAGGTTCAAAGGTGTTTTGGGCACAAACCACGCCCCCTGACCGGATAAAATCCCAATGAGTCCGCTGATGTGCAAAAGCCATATCAGGAAGATGCCAATGTCCAGTTTCCGGGATTCCAATATATTTTTGAGGTTGCTCATGGGGCAGGCACTGAATTGCTGACAATTTTTGCCGAAAGCAGGGAGAGTGGAATCCCACCTCCCGGATGCACCGATCCACCGGCAAAATAGAGATCTTTAATCCGGCGGCTGAAATTCGGATGCCTCAGAAAGGCGGCAAACCGGTTATTGCTGGCCGCACCGTATAAAGCCCCTCTGTAGGAACTCGTGCGCTTAGCGATACCGCCGGGGGTCAATACTTCTTCCACGGCTATGTAGTCCTCCAACTCAACAGAGAGCATGCGACTCAGTTTGCGCAGGATGGCTTTGCGCGCCTGTTTTACCAGGGCATCCCAATCCTGCCCGTAATCGCCGGGGGCATTGATCATGACAAACCAGTTTTCGCCCCCTGAAGGGGCATCTTCAGGACTCTCTTTTGCGGTAATATTAATGTAGACCGTCGGGTCTTCTGAGAGTGATTTTTCTTCAAATATTTTTCTGAATTCCCCCGGATAATCTGCGCTAAAAAATATGTTATGAAGATCCAGGTCAGGGAATACCCTATTCATACCCCAGTAAAAGATAAGTGCCGAACTCGAGCGTTCCTGAGAGAGCGTGCGTTCGGGAGCTTTGTGATCCGGAAGCATTTTGCGGTAGGTAGGATAAATGTCCATATTGGATACCACTATATCGGCCTGGATGTCCTGCTCCCCAACCCGAATACCCGTGGCTTCTCCCTTATGGGTAAGGATACGGGATACGGGAGTATTGAAAGAAAAAGAAACACCCCGGGAGCATGCGAGTTCATAAAGGCTGATAGGGATACGATGCATACCACCCTTTGGGTAATAAGTGCCCATGCCCATCTCCAAATGCGGGATCATAGACATTATACCTGGTGTTTTATAGGGGTTTGAGCCATTGTATGTAGCGTAACGATTAAAAAGCTGCACCAGTTTTGGATTTGAAAAAGAGGCGCGATTCAACCCATCCAGATTGGTAAAGATACCCAGCCCACCGGCTGAGAGCAAGGCCTTCAAGGTTTGTCCGGATCGATAAGTTTGAAACTTGTGCAGGGATTTTTCCAGGAACAGGGGAGCTGTAAGCTCGTATTTTCTTTGATTTTTCTCCAAATAACGCCGAATTCGTTTTTGAGATTCTCCAAAAGTCTGTGCGGCCTTCTCAATAAAACGAGTAGTATCTGCAGGTGCAAAAAAACGCGTACCATCTTCCCAGAAATAATGACAGAGCACTGTTTTACGGATATAGGGTAAATGGTGTTCGGAATCCACTCCGCATAATTCGAATAATTCATCCACCAGATGTGGGAGGGTAAAGAGGGAAGGACCGAGATCAAAGCGATATCCGTCGTAATTTTCTGCATGCATTTTTCCGCCGGGGTAGGGGTTCGCTTCAAAAACCGAAACCTCGTATCCTTTTTCACGTAGCCGGATAGATGACGCAAGGCCCGCAATGCCAGCACCTACAATACAAGCACGCGCCATTGATTTTTATTTCTTGAAGTATTTAAAAGGGACGAAGAGCATTCCAAAACACTCACCGTCTTCTTTTCCTAGGTGTTTGTGGTGGATTTTGTGAGCGCGCCGTATGCCCCGGGCATACCAGTTATTCGCATTCCGGAAAAGCTTAAACCGCTGGTGGATGAAGATATCGTGAACCATAAAGTATGCAATTCCATAGGCCAGGATACCGAAACCAAGCGGGTATCCCTGCCAGAAAGAGGTATTTGCCGCGGTCATCAGCAAAGACATACTGACCACCGCATAAAAAATAAAAAAGGCGTCATTTCTTTCAAACCAGGAGTCGTGGTCCTTGTGGTGGTGATCTTTGTGAAGGGTCCACAGGAAACCGTGCATGATGTATTTATGGGTGAACCACGCCATAAACTCCATAAAACAGAAGGTTCCGATAAACAGTGCGATCCAGTACAGTACTTGCATAGCTTATACCAAATTTAAGCGATATCTTACATATGAGCGGGCCAGGAGACCAACTTTTTGATAATTCGGTACCCGAACTCTTGAATTTTTTATTTCAAGAGAGGGTAATTTCCGTAGTTTATTCAGCAATTTGGAGTAATACCGATAGGCCATATACACCCCGAATTTAGACTCCCCGGGAAGTTTGAGGATCCCCATATAACCCTTGGCAAAATCGGCTTCAATCTCAGCGACAATCTGGGCTTTTGAAACTTCATCCAGTTCCAGGAGGTTGGTATTGGGAAAATAAGTGCGCTCCAGACCGTCGAAATCGGCTTTCAGATCCCGGAGGAAATTTACTTTTTGAAAAGCGGACCCCAGGGCCATAGCCGATTCCTTGAGTTCCTCATACCGCTCCTGATCCCCATTTACAAAAACGCAGAGGCACATAAGCCCAACGACATCCGCGGACCCGTATATGTACTCGCGGTATTCCGCCTCGGTCTTGTACTCCTTTTTGTGCAGGTCCATCCGCATGCTCTTCATAAAGGAAGCCACCAGGTGATGCGGGATGGTGTATTTGTGATAGGTGTGCTGGAAGGCATTGAGAATGGGATTGAGGCTTATCCCGTGTTCCAGAGAATATTCCAGATCCTCTTCAAAATCGTCCAGCAATTTTTCTTTGTCGTATTCATGGAACGAATCGACGATTTCATCGGCGAACCTGACAAAGCCATAAATATTATAGATATCCTGGCGGATACTGTCCGACAACATCTTAGTCGCCAGGGAAAATGACGTGCTATAGCGGTTGGTAACCAGTTGGCTACAGGAATAAGAGACCGAATCAAACAGGGCTTTCATACTCAGGCAGCGTTTAGTTGCGCGATTAGCTCAGAGACCAATTTACCAGATATCAGGGAGGGGGGAACACCCGGCCCGGGAACGGTTAATTGCCCAGTGAAAAATAGGTTTTTAACTTTTTTACTTTCCAAACCCGGCCTTAGAAAGGCGGTTTGCAATAAAGTGTTGGCCATGCCATAGGCATTTCCTTTGAAGGAATTATAGCGATTTACAAAATCGTTCACACAAAAATCCTGCTTAAATATAATATTATTTCGGACGCTTTGCCCAGTTCTTTTCTCAAGTCGGTCGAGCAACACCTCAAAATAAGCATCCCGTTGGGCCTGTGAGTCTGCAATTCCCGGGGCAAGTGGCATCAGGAAAAAGCCTGCTTCCTTCCCCTCAGGAGCCATCCCAGGATCTGTGACCGATGGAAAATTCGCGTAAAAAAGAGGGTCTTTTGGCCAAACAGGAACATCGTAAATCGCACGGGCGTGACGATCGAAATCCGTATCAAAAAAGAGGTTGTGATGCCGAACGCCTTCAATTTTTTTATCAAAACCAACATAAAATAATAAGGAAGAAGGGGCGAAGGTTCGGGAATTCCAATAATTCTCGGTGTATTGCCGGTCCGAATTCGGAAGGAGCGTCTCGGTATGGTGGTAATCTGCGCCGCTGAGTACTATATCCGCCAGAATGGCTTCTCCATTTACCTTTATACCTTTGGCGGCACCATTTGAAAGTAATATTTCTTCAACAGCAGCCCCGGTCCTGAATGATACCCCAAGGGACTCTGACAGTTGTGTCATCGCTTTGACCACCTCGTACATACCGCCTTTGGGATGCCAGGTGCCCAGACCAAAATCGGCATAATTCATAAAACTGTAAAAGGACGGGGTCTTGGAGGGTTTGGCACCCAGAAATAAAACCGGAAACTCCAGGATAGAGATCAGTTTAGGATTTTTGAAGTCCTTGCGCACATCCTTACTAATGGTACTAAAAAACTGCCCGACACGCATAATG
>NZ_JBAVZJ010000060.1:0-6388 GCF_049588695.1 Robiginitalea sp. | reverse complement strand
TTGCTCTGAATAAACTATAAACTCAACATTGTCCGCTTCCAATGACGCTTTTGTGGCCAATAGTGTATTTTCAGAATTCACCCGTTTGTTAAAGATTCCCGCGCCTACATGGACTCGTTTGAGAGCATTGGGGTTGCGTTTTTTCAACTCATTTCTCAGCGTATGCAGCCCGCCGGTGTGGTCCCAATGGTTGTGGCTGAGAAAGACGTCCTCTACATCGGAGAGATCAATACCCATTTCAATGGCATTTTGCAAAACGGTCTCCGGCCTGGCCCCGGTATCAAAAAGTATTTTCCTGCCATCCACTTCAACTAATGCCGAGTATCCCCATTCCCCTACACCTTTTCCGTTGACCAGCATGGTAGACAGGGTGGTTACCTTTAAGGTCAAAACCGGTTTTCTTTCCTGCTGGCTCATCAGGAATGGGCCGTTCAGGAGAATTGCGAGTAAGAGTATTATAGGCCTTTTTAGTATCATATGACGTTTAGTTTTAAATGCTAACAACCTATACGAGCTGTAGAATTTCATTAAGGAATTTTCATTGAAGTTCCCCGGGGTAAAAGGATTTCCAATAAATGTAAGGATTTTCAATAAGGGATTGGTCAATGGGGGCCAAGGGGAATAAGAAAGCGACTTTAGTCGGTCAACGCTTCAACGGCTTCCCAGATAAGATCTTTTGGAAATTCTCCGAAATAGCTGAGGTATTCTCCTTTTTCTGAAATCACCACAAAGCTGTAGCAGGGATAATGCCTTTTAAAAAACATGTTTTCAATGATCCGTCTGTGATCTTTGTGCCAGGACTTGTACCCATCATTCCGACCGTAAAGGCCCGTACTATCCTTGTAGAGGTACACAAAATTGGAGGCAGCCTTATTATTCGTTCTTTTTTCCAAAATCTCATACCAGCGTCTGGTGGATTTTCGGGTCGCCATACCACTGGAATTACAGCGATCCTTGCCTGGATAATAGATGATTATAAGAGGTTTGTGCGGGTCTATTTCCTGTTTTGTTGCCAGGAAAAGTACGGAGTCCAGAGCTAACCTATCTTCAATAGTACCCCTGTTTACACGATGCACAAGAATCATATGATTTATGGAATCACCTTCTAGGTCCAGAAGCCCATGATCCCATTTTTTTTGATCAAAAACCTCTTGTGAAATGGGTTGGTTATTCTCATCGAAATAGCGCATTTCGGAATTACGAGGGTAAGAGGTTTCGTTTTGCGCAAAAGTGACGTGAGCAAACCCCATTAAGGCAATGACCATTAAATTGAAAAGGAATCTCTTCATAGTCTCGGTCATGATACTGTGAAAGTATTATTCCGTTTTAAAGTCGGGGCTTTTTATTTCTCCAAAGCATTCCGGATTTGGATTAGCACCAGGGTTGTTAAAAAAATCATTTGCCGCTTGCATGGCACATGTATTGCCCCAATTAGTGGTAGGGGTATGCTTCCAACCCTGAAAAATCATATGATAACTGTTGGGCAGGTTGGCCATCATTGAAGCTGCCCATTTTACGGGTGTTTCATTGTCGTATTCCCCATTTATCAGCAGTACGGGCACATTGCTTTTAACAGCTTCGTTTTCGCGGTCTGACACTTTTCTAACACCCCATATTTTACAGACTTCATCTTCGAAAACAGCAGGTGACAAACCCTCGACTTGGGGATATTTTGAGGTTTCTGCCTGTATGATTTTCTGCGAATTGAAGGGGTATTCCTCAGCGCACCAGACCGAAAGACGCATACCCAGGCCTGCGCCGCTACCCGGTTCCTGAAATACATTCGAGAGTTGTTCTTTTACCGAAGCCAAATCCCCATTGAGCAGTTTATTGATTTCGAAGGGTACATTCACAACATCCCCTGTGGAAGCGGCGGTAAAAACCGTTATTAAATCGGCTCCTGTCAAATGGACTTTTTCTGCTTTCCCATTCGCAGGATTGTCAATACGGACTTCCAGGGGGGATTTGGTCTTATTTATCAGGTACTCGTGAAACCGGTTTTTGATATTGGGATACGCCCGATTACAATCCATGTCCGCCTCACAATCCCCAAGCAATTTGTCCACAGATTCCAAAAGGTTTTCCACGCTTTCTTCATCATAATTTACCTGCAGGGGAAGGGGCGAATCCATAACTACACTTCGTATGCGATCCGGGTAATCCCGGAGTAATACCTGGGCGATTTTTGTACTGTAGGAGATCGTAAGGAGGTTGTACTGCTCAATCCCTAAAACGCCCACCAGGTCATTGATATCCGCAGCAATTTCATTGGTATTGTATGCATTGAGGTCAATTCCTTTTTTGATCAATCTGTCCCTGCAACCCTTTGCGGCTTCTGCCAGAAGTGCGTCAGTATCGTCTGAATCAAAACCAGGAAGGTTAGCGGTGTGTAGTGCCTTAGCCCATTCCGGGCAATCTAAATGGGGTTTAGCATAAAAGTTTCCTCTCTGCTCCACTAATATAAAATCCCTGTCGTCTAAATATTTATAGTAATTCATGTACTGTGCGGAAGGCATGGTAGTAGAACCTGGCCCCCCAACGGTATAAATGATCGGATCCGGCTTCGGGTTGGGGTTCCTGCTCTTGAATATATAAACAGGGATTTCAATGGTTTGGCTACCCTTGTCATTACGGTTTTCAAGGACTTCCAAATAACCAAAAGTAAATTTCTGTCCCTTGGGAATTTTATGAGTGGTCTTTTTGGATACTTTAAAAACCGGCTCAAACGCTTGATTAGCCTGAGAAAAACATAAGGAGGACAGGGATAATAAAACGATTAAACATTGTAACTTATTCATTCTTCCTTTTCGTGATTTTTACTCCTTTGGGAATTTACGGATTCCAACCCACAGTAACCCCCTGTAGTCGGTTATAGCCCTTCATACAATTATCAATTCGTTATTTCCCGGTCCAATAATTCCAGGATCTCCTGTTCCTGTTTAAGCCTCTTTGCGTTTTCACTCCAATTATCAATGCTTAAGGCAATCAAGATTCCAATGACCACCAGGACAATTTCGCCTAAAGCGTATTTGATGTACTTTCCGGTATTGTTTTTCTCCATAAGGCCGAATCTGATGCGTCGGAAGAATTTGATCATGGGTTAAGGGTTGATAATATCGGGATTTTTGCCAATCATTTTTGACGTTTGTAATGGGTCTGGGTAATTTGGTTCAAATACGTTCTTGTACCTGTCATTTCAAATTTCAATTCGTTGGGAAGCTCCGAGAATAAGGGAGAACCGCCACCCAATAAAACAGGAATGGTACTTATGATGAGTTCATCAATGAGGTCCTCCTTCAGAAAATTTTGAATGGTAGTTCCCCCATCTATATAAAGCTTGTGGAAGCCTTTGTCGTGGATATGGCCTAATATTTCAGTCAAAGTCCCCTGGACCAAAAACGCTTTTCCCTGATAGCTATTGGGTATTTCTTTTAGGGTATTGCTGAGCACAAATACGGGTTTCTGGTAGGGCCAGTCCATATCAAAGCTGCAAACCGTTTCAAATGTTTTTCGCCCCAAGACCAGGGCATCAATGGTACTGGTGAAATCTACATACCCCATATCTACATTATCCGGATTGGGTATGGACTGCAGCCAGTCAAGTCCTCCGTTTTTATCGGCGATATAACCATCCAAACTCATAGCAATAAAAACACTATTCTTTTTTTCCATTGGGCTTTGGTTTGACATTGCAGTTGCCAGGTCTTGGTTTATATTCTGGCGAATGAAGGTGCTAAACCTTCCGGAGCGGATTTAGGAACTCTAATTTAGGGAAGTTTCAGCATGCCGCACATGGATTAGCTTTTTAAAAAAAGAAAAAACGGTTAATCTGAGAGGCTATCTAAAAGCTTCTGGATTTCTTCTATATAGATCTCATTGATAAACTCTTTGTAGGGATCATCTCTTTTGAAAGCGATGTTCTTTTTAGCAAGGTTCAGGGAGTTTATAGCATTTGCCGTATCCCCCAGTTTAAGGAAAGTTTTACCCAGACCAAAGTGAGCTTCCGGGGTTTTCTCATACTGCGCCAGCGCGTTTTCAAATGACGATTTGGCGTTTTCAAATTCAGACATTCGATAGTGACAAAGTCCTTGATAGACATATGACTGAATATCTGCCCATTCAACACCCTGAGTTGATATACTTCGATTAAAACTCTCAAGGGCTTTGGCATAGGCCTCATTTCCATAATGACTTTCACCCCGCATAAAGTCAATATCTTCGCCCCATGGTGCGTCTACCACATTGGGTGTCAGACCATCTAATCGGTCGAAATCCGCGAGAGCTCCATCGTAATCACGCAAGAAACGAAGTTTCATATATCCTCTATATCCCAGATGTTTTTTGGGTTCTAAGTTTACCGCTTCGTTTAAATAAGCAAAACCGGTTTGGTAATCACCCCGCTTGTTAAAAGCTACCGAACGTTCAAAAAAAGGATCGGAGTACTCCGGGTGCTGCCAATTTAAAACCTCAAACATAGACTGAGATAATCCGGCACCTTGGATATTCCCTGCTATTTGAAACCTTTGCTCTTTGGGCGCAAAAAATAGCAGATAAATAATTATAAGCGAATAGACTGTGAAGACTATAGCCAATACGATTTTCATAATTTTTAAGAATACTTTCATTTAGAAAATATCGAGGACTTCACCCTTTTTTAACTTGAAACTAATTTGGAAGTAGCTGTCCTGAGGTTCCTCCCCCGCAAGACCGGGGAGCCAATGGTTAAGCTCGGAAATAGCACCATACAGATGAGTGAAATCGGTATCGGATATGTCCATTTCCTCTAAGTCGGGGCTGATCATTTTAGAATGGTACCAACCCGTTTTACCCTGGCAATTAACCACAAATCGAACGGTGAGTAAGCCAGATTTATTAAGGCCGCTCATGGGAAAAACACCTGACAGTTCCCTTTTGATCGCCCTTTTTCCACCGATATAATCCGTATTGATCTGATAGTATTGATAAATGAAATCTTGATTACAGGGTTCAGAATTTCCAGGATCCGCACTGGTTATATAGGCGATGTCGCCAACCTGTTTTTCCAGTTGCGTGTTTAGCCAGATCGTCAGGGTTAAGGCTATAAGAAAACTAATTCCAAGCCAAATATTAAGTTTGCGTTTCAAATTGTGTTCAGGATTTTAGTTTTTTAGAGCAATCCTTATGGCAGGTAAAAGATACACCAAATCATTCCCAGATTAAACCCTGCGTGTCCAAAAATGGCACCGAGTAAAGAGCCGGAGCGTTGTTTCATTTTGAAAAAGAACAGGCTCACAAGGAACATCCCCATTACCCACAGAAGGGCTGGAATGGGGTAAAATCTCCAACTGCCGCTTACAAATACCAGCCCAAAATGGGCGATATGGGTGAGGGAAAAAGCCAGGCTGTCGACAAGGGAGGCTTTTTTCTGACCGATGGATTTGGCAAAACTCCCCTGAACAATACCCCGGAAAAACAATTCCTCACCAATGGGACTGAAAATCATTCCTGTGCCTGCCATTATCGCAAACAATACCAATTTGTCATTGGCGGATATGACCTCCGGTATGTTGTATGACTTTCCAATATACTGATACCAGTTTTGAGAAGAACTGTCGTAAAGCTCATACCCGATGAGGTATAATAAGAAACTAATGGTAACTCCAAGGATAAACGATAGGAGCAATGTTCTTAACCTCCGGGTGGGTCTAATTCCAATGGCGCGCCTTCCGTACCGGCTTAAAAAAACAAAGGGGACCAGTGCGGATACCAACATGACAGCTCCTATCGGGCCATAATTGCCGGTTTGATTCGCCTGTAGAACCAAAATAAACCGTGGGATACAGACGATTCCAATCAGGAAAAGCCCAAACTTCCAGTCGAATAGGAAGTATTTGTTCCAAAAGGGTTTTAGTTCCTTTTCAGTCATTCTAATTTAACTATGATCCGAAAGTGTTTTTAGTCTAACTCAATCTCCGGATTCAGGAACTCAAATACTTGCCCTCCAATGGTTACTGTAATGGTGTCATTGCGGACTTTTTCAAGGACATCGTATTCGTGCTCTAATTCCAATCATTAATAATAGGTGTAGCGATCCCTAAAACGTCAGCACATTAGCCCATTTTAAAAGATATAGAATCAAGACCGTACCTGCTATGCTGATAAAGATGAGACTTTGCCAGAAATAGAGCTTATTACCCCATAGGGTTAACCACTTTTTACCATAGGCTTCACTGACATAACCTTTCATACTCATATAAAAAATAATACCCAGTATTGAGAAAATTACGATCGCCAGAACGATTAGCCCTACTTTTTCCATATATCGATTTGTTTATTTTGTCCCTCTTTTAGCAGCGTTATTGATCTTTTAATTCAGAATCAATATGCTCAATAATCTCCAATCCTTCAT
>NZ_JBAVZJ010000059.1:0-1716 GCF_049588695.1 Robiginitalea sp. | reverse complement strand
TCGACACCTTCTAAAGCCAATCACCTTTGGAAGCCTTGTACCCCCGCCACTCACTCTGATGGGCTTTATCTAAAACACCTCATGCCGATGTTAACCAGATTTCACGTTGTCGGATAAATGCTAACTTAGTTTGTACAAAACAAATTAGGCAACCTATGTCTAAAACCTTGCCCTTTATAATCCTGTTTTACACTTTGTTTTTACCAGTGCAAGAATGCCAGTACGAAGCCTATTTTCAAATAACGGATTTGGCCAAAAAGCAGACTGCATCGGAAAGATTTACAGAAGCCAGAGCAAATTTCCAGGAAGCCTTTTCACAAATCGAATTTCCCCTCGGCCATGACCTAAGTGTTGCGCTTTATGTGGCAGACCAAACCAAGGATTTCGAGTGGGCAAGTTTACTTGCCAAAAAACTAGCAATGGGTGGTGCTCCTTTAAGATACTTTTCAAAATTCAAGAATCGAAAGTGGTACAACGAATTTGAATTGAAATTTGAAGAATATGCGAAGTTTTACAAGACCAACTTCAATCACGAATTGCGAAATCGATTTATGGTGTTGTCGAGAAGAGATATAGAATTTACTGAAAGATATCATTCGTGGAGAGAGGGAAAAATAGAAATGACCTTAGAGGAATTAATAGACGGGGCAACAGAAATTGTCACTGAATTTATAAGGCTCAATGAGGAATATGGTTTTCCAGACGAACAAAAAATGGGATATAACTACGTCCGGCGCAAAAACGACATTGAGCCGTATGATATCCTTGCCGTAGTAGTTCATATTTATCAAAGGGGCGTATTAATCCTTCAGGATGATATTCCCAATATAGTTTGCAGTGGTGGCCTGCACCCAGGTTATGAGAAAACTTTAAAACAGGTACGGGGTTTTGGCAATAGCACCGGTGTCGAACAAGAAATGCAAGCCAGGTACTCGAAATATAGAGGTGACTATTAATTTGCAATGCATAAAACACAATTCCTTGCTTAATTATCATGAACCACTTAAGTATTTTACTATTTATCGGATTTACTACGTTTTCTTACTCTCAGAGCACAGAGAAACAAGGGACAAACTACGTATTAGTAGATGATGACGGGATTATTGTGGAAAAATTTGACTCTACAGTAACCGATGAAAACAGATTCACCAGAAACAATGTGATATTCAGGGAGGGTGTTTCTTTTCACTACAAGTTTGAGCACTTGGATAAGGCTAATAAAAGGCACTACTTTAAATATATTGACAGCCTCTCCTACTGGGAATTTGTACCAGAAAATGAAGTGGATCAAAACACTATCCAGAAGGTTATAATATCGGTTAAAAAAGGTCTACAGGGCTTTGATAAACATATTCCAGGGTACAATCAGACCATTATCGGGTATGCATATCCTACTTCGGAAAACTATTTGGGTTCAATCTACACATCGTCAGGGGTTATTGAGAATGAAGCTAATGTTTGGATGCATCCACCCAGAGATGAATTTTTCCAGATTTTAGAGTTAAATCCTTTTCCATTTATAAAAGCTCCATACGTAATTGGCACAAAATGGACATGGTCTTTGAAGATTGGGGATTTTTGGTCTGATGGCAGATGGAAACTCTGGTCCGGGACTATTGAAAATAAATATGAATACGAGATAACTGATGTTAAATTCATTGAATCGTCTTTTGGAAGGCTACAGTGTTTTATAATCGAAAGTTCTGCAGTTAGTAG
>NZ_JBAVZJ010000058.1:0-2460 GCF_049588695.1 Robiginitalea sp. | reverse complement strand
CTTCCAACCCTTCTTCACTACCAAACCCACTGGCGAGGGCACAGGGCTTGGCCTTAGCATGGCGTATGATATCGTGACCAAGGGGCATGGGGGGGAATTGAAGGTTGCATCGGAAGTGGGAGTGGGCTCCGAATTTTTGATTATTTTACCTCTATGATTAGATTCTTATCGGGTGTTTTCTTATTCGCGTTTGTTTCCTTTTGGGGATATGGGCAGAACCAATTGGGCCGGGTCAACCACTACGAGGAACTCAACGGGATGATCATCACCGACCTCCTTTCTGACAGGAACGGGGAACTCTGGATAACGACCTTCAGCGGCCTGCTCACCTTTGACGGGTACGAATTCAAAAACTTCTATCCGGACCCACAGGATTCCACCACCATCGACGACCTACTGCTCTACAAACTTAAGGAAGCCAGCAACGGGGATATCTGGATAGGCAGTATGAATAAGATCTACCGGCACGATGTGAAAACAGGGTTGTTTAAAAACTACCCGCTTGGTGAAATCGTTGAGTATCCCGCGGATGCCCAGCCGATGATCACCCAAATCGAGTCTGACCATAACGGCACTTTCTATTTCGGCATCAATTCGGGTACCGGGTATGACCAATACCCCGGTTTACTCAGGTATGATGAAGCTGACGAAAAATTTGAAGTAGTGAACCTGCCCGATGGACAACCGGTACAGAATGTCTACCGCATGATCGGCAACGAGAGGGGTGAAATTGCCCTGATTGGCAATCAGGGATTTATGATCATCAGACCTGAGAAAACCACTTTTATCGACCTCGATCAACTCCAAAGTTATGCCTGGCTGGACCAGGAGATGCCTACGGATATGGTTTGGGACAATGAAGGGTCTATCTGGATTGTGACCAACCAGTGGAGGCTTGGTAAAATTGATTTATCCGGGAATACTATAGATTTCAAATCCTTCCAATCACCGTTTAATGGGATTACCGACTGGAGTACCCGTATAGGCTATGACAATGCCCGGCTGTGGATCAGCCACCGGGATGGACTGGAGCTATACGACATTCCATCCGGCCAATTGGACATCCCAAAAAATATGGCCCCAAGGCCATTTAGTGCTTTTCTTTATGATAAGATGGGCAACATATGGCTCGGGACCGGGGCCTATGGCCTGTATTGCATTCCCCCTAAACAATCCCTTACCTCCTACCTGCATAACCCGGATGATCCGAATTCCGTAACGGAGGGGTGGGCTAATAATCCTTTTGAGGACGAAGCGGGAAACCTCTGGTTCCCCACATATAACTGGGCAGGGGAAGAAGGCCTGAATAAGATCGACCTGAATACGGGAGAAATCACAAAGATGCTTTTTAAGGAGGAATTGCCTGAATATGGCCGCGTACAGATGATCAATGCCTATGACCAGGGACGCCTCCTTTTCCGGTCCGAACAAAAGTTGTACGGGTACGATGTAAATTCAGGGGAGGTTGTGGACCCTGGGATCTTAAGTGATTCCGAAAATGTGAATTGGCTCAACAATGTTTACAGGGATTCCGGGGGGGATCTCTGGATTTCTACGATGTCCGGGCTCTACAGGCAGACCGGGGAGAAGTACAGTCTGTATGACTTCTCGGAAGGGGAGATGGGGCAGGTGGTGAGCAATGAGGTCCTGAGAGTCATGGAAAGTAAGCGGGGCGGCCTTTGGGTACAGACCAATGAAGGCCTGTTCTTCCTGGACGAGCAAACCGATAAACTCGAGCGGCACGGATATGATCCCAATAAAGGCCCGGTTTTTTCCTCCCAGGATATCAACTCCCTCCTTGAAGACAAAGACGGTTACCTCTGGGTGGGTACCTGGCAGGGAGGGTTGAACCGGTATGATCCGGATACGGGCGACATCAAGTATTACGGTATCGAGGACGGCCTACCCAGTCCGAGCATACAGGGAATCCTCGAAGATGAGGAGCGAAATGTCCTGTGGATGAGCACCTTCCGGGGAATAACCCGCTTTGACAGGGAAACGGAAACCTTTACTTCCTACGGCAACGAGGAAGGAGCCCAAAGCCTGTATGCAGATAACTCCACCCTGGAATTGTCCAATGGATTGTTTGTCTTTGGAGGCAGCAACGGGATAACTGTGTTCAATCCCGCTGATTTCACAGGGGACTCCCGGCCACCGATCACGCGGATAACCGGAATGAATGCCGGGGAAGAAGCTATTCCCTTTGACGAGGGAAAGACCCCTCCCCTGAAACATACCCAAAATAACCTCTCGATCACCTATAAGGGCATCCATTATGACAACCCTTCAAAGAACGAGTTTGCTTACAAACTCTCGCCTGTTGATGAGGATTGGCGGCAGGTAGGCAACTCGCGATCGGCTTACTTCTACGATCTCAAACCCGGGGAGTATACTTTTTCGGTTCGGGCTTCGAGCCCCAATGCCGTCTGGAGTGAACCTGAAACAGTCACATTTTCAATT
>NZ_JBAVZJ010000057.1:0-6474 GCF_049588695.1 Robiginitalea sp. | reverse complement strand
GTAAAAACAACCAGGTCACACTGTTACCTATCCTATTCTAAGTGTGACCGAATCGAGACCTTTTGGGGGTGTTTTTTGTCTTTTGAAGGGCAATCAATATTCATTCTGCCAACTGCCACTGCCTACTGTGGACTCAGGATTACGTCACTACGTTCCGTGATCCTGGCTACTCGCCCCTGAAAATGCAAACCCTGCATCGCCGCAGGATTACCTTCGCTTCGCTCGGTTTTCCTGGCTACTCCCGCCTGAAAATGCAAACCCGGCATCGCCGCAGGATTACCTTCGCTGCGCTCGGTTTTCCTGACGGCCCCGTAGTCTACATGAAAAGCCCCCAGCCCCTGGCTGGCTGCTTTTTCCGCCTTCACTTTGGTCGGCAAGCGAGCTTGCCACCGCGTTCAGACGAAAAAAGCCCGCCTTACAGGCGAGCTTTTCATGCTTAAGTGACCACGCCAGGATCTAAACCCTCCTTTGGAACCCCTTTATTTCATGGGGTGTTACGTAATTCCAAGGTCTGTGTTGACGATTTGTGAACTTGATTTTTGTTGTGTTTTAGGTTGATTTGGCATTCTTATAAATCTAATGAAATTTGACCTAAGTCACTGTCCTAAATTGGGTGGAATTATAAAAGAAATCCCAATGACCATCAGCAAAATCTCCCCAATCGCATATAGAAGGTACTTGCTGAAATTATTGTCAGTAGGGAGTCCTTGACGTATTTGGCGGAAGAAGCGGAGCATGGGTTGGTTGTTACTTATCCAAGATATACAATTAGTGGACTTAACCTGCCGGTGACCAGGATAGGCTGTCAGATTTTAGTATCTTGAAATTAGCGTGGATTACAAGAACTTAAATGAGGAACTAAAAATAAGGGCTTTCAATTCGAATGTGACAATTTGTACTATTGGTATATGAATGAAGCTAAATGAGATATAAATGTTACTTTCTTAATGCGAATGCCGAAACGATAAACCCAAACCAATAAAACCAGCCGATGAAACGAATACTGATGGCCTTGACGGCAATTGTCACTTTTATTAGCCATGCACAAAGTCCTGAGAAGTATAATCTTGGGTTTGAAAATCAAAATGAAGGTCAGTCCCTTCCTGATGGATGGTTTAAATGGGGAGACTATAGCTTGACGATTGACTCCACGGCCCATTCAGGTCAAAATTCAGGTAAAATCACTTCCGATGAGGAAGGGAGTTCTTTTGGAAGCATCGCCTATAAAATTCCTGCGAACTATTCGGGTAAGAAAATAGAGCTTGAGGGCTATATGAAAATCGAAAATGTAGAAAATGGTTTTGCGGGTTTGCTGTTGCGAATTGACGGAAATGAATCTTCCCTTGAATTTGACAATATGCGAAACCAAGCTATCACGGGAACGAAAGACTGGCAGAAATATAGCATCGTTCTGAATTATCCTGAAGAAGCTGAAACCATCTTCATAGCAGGAATCCTTGTTGGTAGGGGAGTTGCCTGGTTTGACGATTTTCATCTGACTATTGATGGAGAGAACATCCAAACCCTGAAGGAGATTGAAAAGGAAAAATTACCAGCACAACTCGACGTTGAATTTGACAAGGGATCTCTTGTTGATTTATCAGGAGTGTCCCGGGAGGATTATGAGGATTTTGAACTGCTGGGCCGGGTCTGGGGCTTCCTTAAATATCACCATCCCGAAATCGCCAAAGGAACTTATAATTGGGACTACGAACTCTTCAGGTTCCTGCCCGATTACCTTGAGCGCAACAATGACGTCGAAAGGGATGGACTTCTTACAAACTGGATCACCTCCCTTGGGCCGCTGGAAGTATGTTCTACTTGTAAAACAACCGACCCACAAGCCGTACTCCGGCCGGACCTGGATTGGATTCAAAACCAGGGAGAGAAGCTGAAGAAGAAACTCCTCGAGGTATACGATAGTCGTTCACAGGGGAAGCACTTTTATATCGGTATGGCCCCGGGTGTTGAGAATCCCAGATTCAAAAATGAAAATGCCTATCCGGATATGCCCTTCCCGGATGATGGGTTCAAGTTACTGGCGCTTTACAGGTACTGGAATATGATCAACTACTTCTTCCCCTACAAGCACCTGATGGACAAAGATTGGAATACCACACTGTTGCAATACATTCCCGAATTCATTCATGCATCCGATGAATTGGAATATGAAATGGCTGCTATCCGTATGATAGGAGATATCCAGGACACACATGCCAACCTATGGAGGGGAGCTGACAAGTTAGATGAATGGAAAGGAGCGTACTACCCTCCTGTGCACCTTCGTTTTGTGGAAGATCAGCTCGTGGTAACCGATTATTACAATGAAGAGTTGCAGGATGAAGCCGGGCTGGAAATAGGAGATATTGTTATCAGGATCAATGGTGTCCCGGTTGATGAGATCGTACGAGATAGATCCGCCTATTATCCTGCCTCAAATGAGCCCACAAGATTACGGGATATGGCGGCCGACCTATTGCGCTCCAGCTCCAATGAGATCGAGATAGCTTATGTGTCGGGCGATGCCGGGCCCCAAACCAAGTCCTTAAAATTATATCCGCGGGACAGTCTCAACATATTTCGCTGGTACCCAAAGAGCAATGAGCGATCCTATAAACTGTTGGAAAACAATATAGGGTATGTGAGCCTTCAAACAATCAAGAATGAAGACATATCCAGGATAAAAACAGAATTCAGGGACACCAGGGGGATCATTATCGACATCCGAAACTACCCTTCCACCTTTGTCCCGTTTAGCCTGGGGTCTTATTTTGTTTCCGATACGGTCCCATTTGTTAAATTCTCGACCGGAAATATCGACAACCCAGGGGAGTTTACATTTACGAAAACCCTGGAAATACCCGGCTCGGAGGCTCCTTACCAGGGGAAGTTGATCGTGTTGGTCAATGAACTGTCCCAAAGCCAGGCTGAGTATACGGCAATGGCATTCAGGGCAGGAGACAATACCACAATCATTGGAAGCACAACGGCCGGGGCTGACGGGAATGTATCGGCCATAAAGCTTCCAGGCGGACTCAGGACCATGATTTCTGGGATAGGTGTAAACTATCCGAATGGAGAAGAAAGCCAACGGGTGGGAATTGTCCCCGATATAGTAGTTAAACCAACCGTCAAAGGGATAAGTGAAGGAAGGAATGAACTTCTCGAAAAGGCCATTGAGATTATACTGGAAGAGTAAAACCGGCAGGTTAATTCCATAAAAGGTCAATTCTTGGTACTAATAAAAAAGACTAGTGATAGGGCTTTAAGCTACCCGTGGTATTTTTGCATAAGGGATTGCGGTTGTATTGGCGAGATGGGCCTGTATTGCTTGGGTTCTATTCGAGTTGCGGTAATTTTACCTTGCTGTAAATGTAACAGCAACAATTCTTTTTTTTCTATAGATAATTTGATGTATTTTCAATTAAGTCAACAATTACAGCCGATAAGTGGTAGTCAAAAGCTATAAGATAGTTTTCTTATTTTTTCTTTTCATAACCCATTTTGTTACTGCTCAGCAGGACTATATCACTGGGAATCTGCTTGATTTTGAAACCGAAGAGCCTATTGCTTTTGCCAGTATTCGGATAAAAGATAGGGCTTTAGGAGTGATTTCTAACCTTGACGGGAGTTTTAAAATTCCAATGAAATTTAGTGAATATGGCGATATAATCGAAATATCCTCTATGGGCTACCAGGTTTTGGAAATAGAATTGAGCGACCTCAGTTTATTTGAAAGCAATTTGGTTAGACTTAAACCAAATATTGAAATGCTTAATGAGGTGGTTCTCGTTTCAAAAAGGAAGAAAAGTTTAAAGCCCGAAGCTATAATTCAAAATGCTATTGATAACATTCCAAAAAATTATCCCTTAAGTCCCTTTTCATACATTGGTTACTATCGGGATTATCAAGTGAAAAATGGGAGTCGATTTAATTTCAACGAAGCGATACTTGAAGTTTTTGATAGCGGGTTCGCCACTGGTGATTTTGAAAATACCAATTATAAATTATACCACTATACAAGAAACTTAGCCTTCCCGAGGGATACTATTGGCGAAAAGCCCTACGACAACCAGAATAAATTTATACCAGGTGCGGAGGTGGAATCCAGAAAAGGCAACGAACTGCTTATATTACGTAATATGGACGCCATTCGTAATTATAAAGTAGATACGTATTCCTATGTTTATCGATTTGCGCATGATTTTATTGAAAACCATT
The DNA here is from genome assembly GCF_049588695.1 of Robiginitalea sp. Classification (GTDB taxonomy): domain Bacteria; phylum Bacteroidota; class Bacteroidia; order Flavobacteriales; family Flavobacteriaceae; genus Robiginitalea. The sequence goes on along the minus strand of NZ_JBAVZJ010000057.1, from coordinate 2,253 downwards.
GGTTTAGAAAGAAACCGGACGTAAAGCTGGGTAACGATGTTTTGTATTCCCTGGAATTCTCAAAACGAACGAGTAAATACTTGGTTTTTGGAACAATTGCTATTTCAAAAACGTCATTTGCCATTTATAAGTTTGATTACAATGTCTATGTGAGAGGAGAGGAAGTTAAACCAAATGTAACCTATGCAGATTTAAAAAAGGGAACATCTTCATTGTTTTCTGTTAAAGTAGGCTACAAAAGGTATAATGGTTCTATGTACCCAAGTTATATTTCTTTTAATAATCAATTTAATGCCTATGGAAAATCCATACTTAGAGCAGAGAAAGTATCCTTGGATTTTCCAGATAAGTTCGTACTTGTAAATTTTAGTACTATACCCGACCAAAAGGACGGCCAAAAAACAAGTAGATATGACCTAAAATACAGGGATCAAAAGTTGAAAATAAAACATATTGTATTGGATGGAAAATCTGCAAAGCTGTATTTATCTAAATCAGAATGGCGAAGATTAGAAGAAATGGTTGTTAAAGATGCTGAATACAAGACCAGTAATCTAAATATTGTCGTTTCAAAGATGAAGGATATTGAAGGAAATAGTATTAATGATCCTGAAGAAATCCAGTTTGAGCAATATCGTGAATTTTTTGTTCAGCGCATTAACCCCCAAAGCCATTCCAAAAATAATAATAGATACATGAGAAAGGACAGGCCGATTTTTGAAAATCAAATTTTTGACAAGCCTGATGATTTTTCGGATTATTGGATGAACACCCCAAACAATGACGAAAGAGAATAGTTTTCATAATGAATTATATACCATTGAAGATTTTGTGTTTTACTATTCTAATGTCTGTGACTCTTGTCCGTGGGCAAGAAGAAGATTTTGTTCGTGGCGTTCTTATAGATTCTAATACATCTGAGCCAGTTGTTTTTGCAACTATTCGTCTAAAGGATAGGGCCTTGGGAGTAATTTCAAACTTCGATGGCAGTTTTAAAATACCTATCAAGTTCCGAGAATTAGGAGATGTTCTTGAAATTTCTTCCATGGGTTACCAAAATTTTGAAATACTTGTCAATGATTTAAAAACTACCGAACCCACTATCATTAGATTGATTCCTGCAATTTTTGAATTGGACGAAGCCGTAGTTAAAGGAAGGCGGAAAAGAGGCACACTTAAGCCCGAGACAATCGTTCAAAGAGCGATCGATGCGATTCCTGAAAATTATCCGATCAACCCATATTCACAGGTGGGATACTATAGGGATTATCAACTAAACAAGGGTCAATATGTTAACTTGAATGAGGCCATCTTGGAAATGTTTGATCAGGGCTTTAGATCTATTGATTCGTCAACTACCAGGATTATCCTATATGACTATCGTGAAAATAAAGACTTTATACGTGATTCAATTGCCAGACAGCCCTATAACTATAGCTTCGAAGGCGGAGCTAAAGTAATTGATGAAGGTTATTTGGATTCCTATGGAGGGAATGAATTTACTATTCTAAGCGTTCACAATGCAATACGCAACTATAGTATTGATACGTTTTCTTTTGTACATAGATTAAAAGACGATTTATTAAAGGAGCATAATTTTTCAAGGGAAGAGGATTCCTATATTGGAGATAAAGCGCTGTTTACAATTAGGTTTGTCAAAAGACTTTCGAATCATGTTGCACATGGTAGATTGTTTATATCCAAGGATGATTATTCCATTTATAAAATGGAATACGCCGTTTATAATCTGACCAAACAAAACGCTATTGTTTCGTCAGAAAAAGACGGAGCACAAAAAAAGCTTGTATTCGAAGTTATTATCACTTACAGGAAAAAAGAGGAGAAAATGTTTTTAAATTATATTTCTTTTCATAACAATTTTTCAGTTTGGCAACCACCTCAGTTAAGACTCAAATTTGTAGAGGTCAATTCTCAAAAAAAGTGTATAATATTGACCTTTAATGAAATATTAAATCAATTTAGTGCTAGAGATTTAAATAATTACAGGTGTCGGTTCTACGGCAAAAAAATTAGACTTGAGAATGTATTGGTATTGAACGATCAAGTATTGTTATATCCTAGTTTGAAAACGGAAAAAGAAAGAAGAAGATTTGAGGAAATCCTACTTTTGGGAAAAACTGGCGGTCTTGACAATAAAGTATTGGATTTTAGGATTAAAGATGTTAAAGACTTACAAGGGAATTTAATCAACGAATGGACGATTAAAAATTTCAATCAGTTTAGAGAGTTTTT
>NZ_JBAVZJ010000056.1:0-8739 GCF_049588695.1 Robiginitalea sp. | reverse complement strand
GCCAGAATATCAAAGGAATCAAAAGACATATCCGGAAGGGCTGAAGACAAGCCAATCCCCCGCTGGTCGAAGAGGATAATATCCCGACCCTGCCGGAAAGGATGCTCTGCAAGGAATCCCACAAGCCCTTCATCCAGAGTTTCCCCACCCGGTCCTCCGGAAAAAAAGATCATCGGGTAGGCCCCCGCAACAGGTTCCTTGGCCTTCATCACGGCATAGGCAATATGAATCTGCGTACCGTTGAGCGCATCGTGGTTTTCGGGTACCTGTAGAACCCCTGTGGTCAGGGCTTTGTTTTGCGTGAGCCAATCGGGAAGTGTGTTTTCTTTTACAATTTGGGCGTGAAGGGTCTCCGTAGTCCCAACAAAACAGAGGAATACAGTAAAAAGGAGGATTTTGTACATCGGGTGCATCTTAAAGGTTGGTATACCTAAAAGACGAACTATAAGGTAAATCGTTACAAGTAGTGTATTGAAGATCACTTCGGGAAATTTTTAGTTTATGGAGGGTGCCAGATTATAAAGGCTTTCCGCAAGTAAATTTCAGACTGAGGAACTAATTTGAAGTTGGGTGGGTGGGGGTCCCTTGTACACAAAAAAGTCCTTCCTACACCAACAAATCGGCAACTTCAGCCCAGCTGTCCGCCCTTTCATAACCTGTGGTGTGAATATTATGGGGGGAGGTGAAAAGTATGCTTCGTCCGTGAAACGTCTCCAGGTTATGGCTTCGGTCATCGATAAGGACATCGCCCCTAAGGATGTGTTTGTCTCCCAGAAGAATGCGATTTCTCCAATGGATAAATGGAAAATGTTCATCCAGCCACTGGTGTTTTTCAATGAGCGAATTGGGGAATTGCATGGCAGCTGAAGCGATATAGACCTGGTATTTTTCGGCCAACTCCCGTAGGACCTCCTGACTCCCGGCAATGGGGTCGAGATTGCGAAAAAAACCGGGTTCGAAATAATGCTCCCATATGCGCTCCCGATGTTCGGGTACTTGTTGCCAAACCTCCCCGCCCATACATTGCTCTTTGGTCAGGGATGCTCCAAATCTGCTGTTATACCGGCTGATGTGAGCTCCGTAGGTGTCCGCCAACACCTCATCCATGTCTACGAATAACGTCATAATGCGAAGTACTCAAAAAAGGATAAAATCCTCAAGGAATCCGCCGTTAAAACTGCGTTATTTTTCCTGAACCCAATATCGGGGCAGGATCTGGGACCTTACACCTGTCAGACCTAAAGACTATCCAGTTCCACAAATTCGTATTCAGGGGACATCTCTAAAATTTGTCTTAGGATAGCAGCATGTCCGTTCCAGATGATGCCCGGCCTTGTATTCTCCGTATTTCAGGGCTGCGTTCCATTCTGGATGGGCTTCAATGGCTATTTTATTAGCATTAAGCTTCTTTAGATACTCCACCAATTCCGTAACCTCGGATTTTTTCGGTTCCTCCAGCACATCTATTTTATCCGACTCATCCGCCTTCATGGCATCAAGGCCGGGATAGTCAAAATGGGAGCTCCCAACCACTAAAACCCGGGCACGGGCTGGAGGGAAATAACTGCTTATGGGTTTAATCAATTTTTCTTCTGGTTCATCAGTCACTGGGGCATTATTCTCACCACATGAAGTCATTAGTACCAGGCCAGCAAACAATGCTTTTAGTTTATTTATCATATGAGACGTATTTACAAAGACTTGTACAGTGCTGATAGATTAATTGCTCGTCGCCCGAAGCAGCCTGCCAGAATACTGTTATGGTTATAGAGAAGGCCTAACTAGCAGACGTAAATTTTCTAAAAATTGTTCCAGGTAGGGTATTTGCTCAGCGCAATCGATTTTTGTTCGACAATACCAAATTTCCTATCTTACCCCCATAGATTATCTTGCCCTTTTATAGATCTTACTCATGAAGAAATTTCTGATTTTGTTTTTTTCCCTGACTGTAGTTTCCTGTTCAGATGACGATGGCGGTACGGAGACCAATCCCAACCGCGATTTGGTTGTTGGAACCTGGAACCTGACAGAACTGACTATTTCACCTCCTCAGGATATCAACCAGGATGGGACAACAACCACCAATGTGCTCTCGGAAATAGACTGTACCATTACCGGGAGGATTACCATAAACGATAACAATACCTGGGCTTTTACCGGAAACGATCTGGTGGTTACCACCATTACGGGGGGGCTGTTTATTTTCCAGTGCTCCGACAATACCCGAAACGAGGGCGGAAACTGGGATATTGAAGGGAACGTCCTTCGTCTGGCAGACGGAACAGGGGCCATTACCCTCTTTACTTTCAGCAGTTCGCAGGAAACCTTAACCAATATTATTGGGGATAACCTCCCCGGTTTACAGGCAGAGGTCTATACCAAACAATAATCAGCTTCGGAAGTTTCTCATCGGGGTTTAGTCCTGGCCGACCTCTATTTCCAGGGTGTGATAGGTGTGGTCTGAAGCATTCCCGACATACAATCTGTACACTCCGGGTTCCAATTGCCAGCCGGAGAAATCCTCATTAAAATACCGAAAGCTGGAAATGGGAGTACAGATTTCAGCCGATTGTGATTCTCCGGGTTTTAAGTCCAGTTTTTGGAAGCCCTTCAGTTCCCGGGTAGGTCGTTCTATTTTTGAATCCGGTTTCCCCATATAGACCTGTACTACTTCCGCCCCGGCCCTACTCCCCGTATTCTCAATTTCAAAAGAGACCGTTACCGTATCTTGTGAACCGTACCTTTTTGCGTTCGTCTTAATCTCAGAAACTTTAAAGCTGGTATAAGAAAGTCCGAATCCAAACGGAAACAATGGTTTTATCTTTTTGGTCTCGTGCCAGCGGTACCCTACAAAAATACCCTCTGCATACTGCTGAACCTTTTTTATCCCGGGATAGGAAGCTTCCCCAAAATGGTGGGCCGCATTCTCTACCAGGGTTTCCGGAAAGGTAAACGGCAGTTTTCCCGAAGGATTTACGTCACCACTGAGGATATCGGCAAGGGCGTATCCGGCCATGCTCCCGGCATACCATGCCTGCAGGATTCCCTGAACATCATCTGCCCAGGGCATACTCACCGCATTACCGCTGATCAGGACAACGCCCACCTCCTTATTGACCTCCAGGATATCACTAAGTAAATTGTCCTGTCCGAAAGGCAATCTCAGGTTTTCCCGATCGCCCCCTTCACAATCCTGCCGGTGACTTTTGTTCAGCCCCCCGATAAAGAGTACTTTGTCTGCTTTTGAAGCAATGGCAAGCGCTTCCTGCCTTAGGGAATCCGCGTCGTAACGAGCGGGTTCCACGCGTCCGTATACTGAAGGACCTGAGGCGTACCCCATGGCATGTAGGATGTTGGCCTTTGGAAAGCGTTGGCGGAGCCCGTCCAGGGGAGAAACTTCTATTTTGGCCTTCAGTTCGGAGGAGCCTCCACCCTGGGTCATCGAACGGGTGGCGTTTTCACCAATAACTGCAAGGGTCATTTCCTTATCGGGATCCAGGGGGAAGAACTGCCCCTGATTCTTTAACAGGACCATACCCTCTGAGGCAACCTTGCGCGCCACATCCAGGTGTTCCTGGTTATTCATCTTTCCCATTCCCCGGTCGGGATTCATGCTCGTCCGATACATTAGGCGTAAAATGCGCCTTACCTTATCATCGAGGACTTCTTCAGGTACTTCCCCGGATTTGAGCATCTCCAAAAATGGATTTGCCAGATAATAGTTGTCATAGGCATTGATGAGGGTACTAGTCAGGCCATCGGTCCCCGTCCCCATTTCTATATCCAACCCATAAAGCGCGGCCTCACGGGTATCGTGGGCACTCCCCCAGTCCGTGATCACCACTCCATCAAAGGCCCAGTCGCCTTTGAGGATGGTATTGATTAAAAATTCGTGATGGCTGCAATACTGCCCCCTGAACTTATTATAGGAACCCATAACGGCCCAGACATTTCCCTTTTCCACCGCCGCCTTGAAAGCAGGCAGGTATATTTCATGCAAGGCCCTGTCGCTCACCTGCACATCCACATAATTCCGCCACTTTTCCTGGTTATTCAGGGCAAAATGCTTTACACATGCAGCAACCCCATTTGCCTGTACCCCTTTGATGTAAGGAACCACCATTTCAGAGGCCAGGAATGGATCTTCGCCCATATATTCAAAGTTCCTCCCGTTGAGTGGGGTGCGATAGATATTCACGCCCGGGCCAAGCAGCACATCCTTTTTGCGGTAGCGCGCTTCCTCTCCCAGACTCTGTCCATAGGCAAAGGATAAATCTAAATTGAAGGTGGCCGCAAGGCAGGTCAGGGCCGGAAAGGCCGTAATGGAATCATTGGTCCAGCCGGCATAACCCCAATTATCCCAGTTAATTTCACCCCGAACCCCATGGGGTCCGTCAGACATCCATAGCTCCGGAATCCCCAAACGCGGGACTCCAGGGGTGCTGAATTTAGATTGGGCGTGGCACATGGCTACTTTTTCCTCCAGGGTCAGTTGCCCCAGGATATCTTCGATGGATGCTTCGATTTCTTTCATCTGGGTTGAATTAGATGTAGGCTTTTGGCTGTAAGCCTGCTGAGAATTCAAAAAAAGAGGACACACCATCAGGACTGCCAACAGCATCCTGAATGCAGGAGGCCGGCAGGTGCGTTCAATTCTCTTCATGACCTGATATTTTAATGCGCATTAAAAATTCCATTGCCCTTAGAAACATCCTCCATCCCGGAATTGCCCCTCCGGGCATTTAAAAATGCGGATATAATCGATCACGAACTCCTGGGGGAAGATGGCATCATCGATTTCAGGCCCACCAAAATTCCCGCCTACAGCAAGGTTTATGAGCAAATAAAAGGGTTGATCAAAAGGCCATACCTCGGGGGTTCGTTCCTTCGGGGAAAAAGTATAGACCAGCACACCATCTGTATAGAATCGAATCGAATTGGGCTCCCATTCCATAGCGAAAAGGTGGAACCCATCCTCAATATCCGCAACCGGGGTTTTCCGGGTATTGGTTGTATTGCCATGGCTGTCCGGGGTATGGAGGGAAGTATATACCATACCGGGATCCTTCCCGACATATTCCAGGATATCGATCTCCCCGCATCGGGGCCAGCCGACTTCCCCGATATTGGAACCCAGCATCCAGATCGCCGGCCATACCCCTGTACCGGCAGGGAGTTTGGCCCTGGCTTCTACCCGGCCGTACCGGAATTCAACCTTATCTTTCGTGGTAATACGGGTAGAGGTATATCCACTATCTTCCTTGCGGGCTGTAATAATCAGTTTTCCATCTTCCAGGCGGTGGTTCTGGCGCGTATAACGCTGGGCTTCGTTATTCCCCCATCCACAAATTTCCGGGCAACCATCCCCCAATTCGAAGTTCCAGGTATCCCCGGAGAGTGCTGTACCGTCAAACTCCTCTGCCCAGTGTAATTCGGGCGGGGAGGGGCATCCGGTCAGTAAAAAAAACAGTACGGACAATCCCGTCCAAACGAAATATTTCTCCAATACCTTTTTCCCAGTCATTGGTCGTTAATTAAAATCATCGGTTGCCAGGCCGACCCGGATACTTTCAACAGTCCCTTTCCGCTCAAAAAGTGCACTGCTGATGGTGGGCTCAAGGGCACGGGACTCCCATGCTTTGGAGCTACCATCCGAAAAGCGCACTGCTACACCCGATTTCTCGCCCAAAGCATATACTATGGGTACCTGACACACGGTAAAGGCCAGCGCTTTCTCCGGAACCTCCAGGGACTGGAGGGTATTATGCACATCCAGGTACTCAAAACTATGAGATGTGGTCAAAAATTCATCCTTATGGAGCAACCCCGGGCCAAAATGCAGGCGTCCTTCCAAAACCCGAACCCCGAGTTCGCCCTGCCGGACCAGGATATCTTCCTTGACCTGCCCGGTCATTCCCGGCTGTTGTGCCCCCCGGTGTGCCGGGGTGTGTGAATACGGGTCGGTGGGAAAGGCCCCGTATACCTGAGGGGGCTTATGCACCCCGATCCCTTCATTGATCTGGTGGTAATGCGCCATAAGGCCCGCCTGGGTTTTTGCATCAGCCCGGGAATTCAACCCCTGGAAACAACACTCCTGGGCAGCTAAAGAAAGTTTGGAAACCATGTGCCAGTAAATGGACCCCAGCCCCTCATAGCCAAAGAAGGTTCCCGACCGGCCGGTAAAGGATTTATGATCAAAAACGGCCTCGAAAATATCCAGGATTTCCCCCCGTTCCCGAGCCACCAGGTCCTGATACTTTGGGGGTAATTCGGTCAGCGCTTTCTTTAAACTCCCGGAATTATTGAAATCCCCGTTAAAATGGTAGTTTCCTTTAACATCCTGCTCCACGATCTGCCGATTCCCATCTTCTAAGAGCTTCAGGAGGAGTGAAGATTTTTTTATAAGATCCGTTGGAATACGATTTTTGTCCACAAAGCGGGGCAGGTCCTTATCGGGATACAGGATGTAACTGTTCTGATCCTCACGGTAAAGGGCACTCTTGCGAAGGGCGTTCATTACTTCAAGGGCCTGTTCCGGGTTCAGACTTCCCGAACTCAGCACGGCTACCTGCCCTTCCAGCATTTCACTCAAATGGGAAATTGCAATAGAATCCTTTCCGGTTACGGTCATCAGGTTATAGGAGTGATAGAGCTTGTCCGGACGCTGGTTCGCGCCAATCGCATGGTCGGCATAGGCAGACATAACCGCTATAAATTCCCCGAGGTCAGCGGCGGAGACTTCCTTTTTCGATCCGGTGAAGCCCCCGGTATAAATCCGCGTGCGATACTCGCTTGCAGCAGTACCCAAAGCGTCGACAATATCTTTGCGCACCGTATCTGAAATCGATCCGCTGAGCGTCTCTTTATGTTGTTGTAATCCCTGGGTAATTGCTTTAAAAAATTGTTCCAATTCCTCCGATATTCGAACCGTTTTGGGCTGGTAAGTGTCCAGTAAATCCCCGAAATAGCTCAGGAAACGTTTCATATAACAAAGGGTTACCATCGAAACCCCATTGCCCACAAGCGCATTATTGGCATCATTCCACTCGGGGCGTTGGGTGTTCAGCCAAATCCCGGCTTCCGGGATAAAATTTGAGGCCTTGGCCAGGAGGGTAGCGAGGAGTTTTTCTACCAGGTTCACCCGGTAAGGCGCGTCCTGGAATTGAATCAGTGCCCCGTCGGCCCCGATCTTTTCTTTCCGCCTGCTGATCTCCTTTTCGAGCTCATGATCAAAATCGATAGTGTCTTTGGGATTGCTTAGGATTTCGGAATAGGGCTTTATCCTGTAGGGCACATTGGCATATACAAAGAGGTCCTGACCCCAGAAGGATAGCAAACGGCCTGGATAGTAAGCTTCGATAAACTCGAGAAACTTCAGGAGGTATATGAGCTGGTGGTCCCCCCAATAGCCAATATAGGACCAGGGATCATCTGGTTCAATGACCTCCCAGTCTATCCCGGATTTGGTAATGCGGTATGGGTTGTACCCGTCAAAAGTAGACGCATTGAGGAACTTGTGGATCATCCCGTCGATAAACTCCGGGTAGGAATGCGCCAATGCCTCCCAGTTCTGGAAGATATCCCTCCAGTTCCCTTCATAATCGAGGATTTTAGACCCGTCCTTTTCACTTTGGGTATTGATTGAAAACCGGTTCCAGGGACGGCTGGGATCCCCATGCCTCCTGCTAAATTTGAGTGGCAGGTATTCATAGGCCAACCTCAGGAAATTAGCATCCGCAGATTTTGCCAGTTCCCTCAATTCAAAGAGCGTAAAGGTTTCAGGTAACTGGCCCAATAAGGCTTTATTCGTTTCATATACCTTTGAATTAGCCTGTTTCAGGTAGGTGCCAAAATCCGCTTTCTCCAGGTCGTAGTTGTTGTCAAAGATCCCTCCCCGCATAATGTTATACATGGTATTGGCGTAATGGCGGGTGATTCGAAGGCTGTCTTGTGTAAGCTGCAACCCATCTGCTGCTGCCGTCAACCCAATCAACCGGCGGGTTCCCACCTCTATATCGTCCAAAACCAATTGCCTTAAAGCCCCGGGATCCATTAGTTTCATCTGCAGGGCCTCAACATCCGAAGGACCCTGATTGACATTGGCCACAAGCATCCAGCGGTGCTCTTGCCCGGGCTGGAGCGACAATTCCGACCCTATAAAATACGCACCCTTTTCTCCGCGTATGTCTGTTTCGGGCTTTAGGGGGGCACCCGTTCTGAAACCATCGAGTTGGAGGGATGAAATAAGATATTGCGGTTTTTGTAGTCCAACAGACCAGGCTACATTGGCCTTGAGGGATTCACTGGGTTCTGCCTTATCCACGATAATGGCACTAAGGCTGAATATACCCAGGCCTGTTTCGGTCTGCAATTCATTCTTCTTATAGGCGTCGACTAAATTGCTCCGGCTGTTTTGCAGGTCTGTATTCACCCCATAGGGCAGGATATTCTGCAACCCGTCAAGCACTTCTGCCTTCACCGGTGCCTTCCCGTTGTAGATCAGGCTAGACCGTTTGGCAAAGCCGAAAAGATTGGACGAATTCCATTGGTATCGAAAGGTGAGTTCGAGGTCTGAATTGACTTCTTCAAAAATAACCTTGTTGCAATAGGCATTTTTGTAGAGGTTTCTATGGATGGCATAAGCGCCTTTTTGCCGCTCTGAAAAAGGCTCCCACAGGTACTCCTGCCCATCTTTTTGAATTCGAATAAGGGTTTTACTTCCCGTTATTTCCGCAGACT
>NZ_JBAVZJ010000055.1:0-1977 GCF_049588695.1 Robiginitalea sp. | reverse complement strand
AACGTGCGTTTTTCCTATGAGGCCGGAGAGGAAATCCTCCACGGGATCTCCTTTGAGGTAAATCCGGGGGAGAATATCGCCATTGTCGGGGCCACAGGGGCAGGAAAATCAACTATTATCAACTTACTCAACCGCTTTTACGATATCGACTCGGGCACCATTTGCCTGGATGGGCGCGATATCCGGGAGTATACCCTGTCCAGTTTGAGAAATAATATCGCTGTGGTCCTGCAGGATGTTTTTCTCTTTGCAGATACCATTGCCAACAACATTTCCCTGGAAGACCCTGAGATCACCCGTGAGGAAATTGAAACAGCGGCCAAACAGATAGGCGTCCACGAATTTATCAGCAGCCTGCCCGGGGGATATGAATACAATGTGAAGGAGAGGGGAAGTATGCTTTCCAGCGGGCAACGACAGCTCATCGCTTTTCTCAGGGCGTATATGCGTAACCCAAGTATTCTTGTCCTGGATGAGGCCACTTCTTCTGTGGATACGTATTCCGAAAAACTGATTCAACAGGCTTCAGAAAAAGTTACAGAAGGAAGAACTTCCATTATTATCGCCCACCGCCTGGCGACCGTTAAGAAGGCAGACAAAATCCTGGTCCTGGATAAAGGTGAAGTCGTAGAAATGGGGACCCACCAGTCCTTACTCGCGCAAAAGGGTTTCTACAGCAAGCTTTACGAGGCCCAGTTTATGGCGGAAGAGGTTGTTTAGGCCTGTGGTGGTATAAAATCTTCTACTCTTAAAACGCCCGTCAGGAACATGATCAGGGTCAACAGTATGGAGAAGCCAAAAAAGCCTATGAGCAAAAGAACAATGTACAGAAAACTCCTCAATAGCGTAATCCCAAAACTATAGAAGTGTAGACGGATCAATACGAAAAGGGAATACCCTATCATCAAAACGATAGTTAAATAGGAGTAAATGAGGTAATCTTCTGGGATATAAAGCAGTATAAATACACTTATTGGAAAAGTCAGAATCGAAAGGTGCGCCAGGGTGTAAGTAGCGGAAACAAGATGTTCGGGGAGGTTATAATCCCTTTTATTAAAGGTTAATATTGCAGCAATTGCAATAAGTGGAATGTAGGCCATAAATATAAACGAGTTGTACTCCAGGGTTGCATCCATAATTTTGGTATTGGAAGGTGAGTCACCTACCCCCAATACACCAAAATCAATCTCATCCATGACAAGTTTTTTCATGATGAAAAAAATAAACCCTGAAAGCGCAAGGGCTATCCCCAGGTAACTCATTGGGTTGAGGAAACGCTTTCTCACCCCATCTACGTATGATTCTACAACTTTTTCCGGGTGAATGGTCATCGTTTTGACCGTCCGGTAGAAACTGTTGTCAAAGTCGAAAAATCTTTCCAGAATATCAGTGAACAAGCCTTTGTAGGTCAGGCGACTGGGAACGACTTTTGCCCCACAGGATGGGCAAAACATATAGTCAGTCCTCAGGGAATTATTACAGTTCTTACAGGTCATGTATTCAGGTCTTTTCTCAGCAGGCGCTCCAGGTCCTTCATATCTTTAAAAGGGACGAATTCCCCGTTTTTGATATAAGAAATGGTTCCGGTCTCCTCACTCACCACCAGGGTCAGGGCATCGGTGCGTTCTGTAATTCCCACAGCGGCGCGGTGGCGCAGGCCAAAGCGGTTGGGGATGTTGTGTTCCCGGGATACCGGGAGGATTACCCGGGTAGCGACAATACTGTTCCCTTTAATGATCGCCGCCCCGTCGTGGAGTGGACTGTTTTTGAAAAAGATACTCTCCAGGATGGGCTGGTTTACTTCAATCTGCATTTCATCTCCTGATGAGGTTATAAAATCAAGCGAAGTGTCACGTTCCACAACCAGGAGTGCCCCGGTGCGGTTCTTTCCCATATTTTCACAGGCCGCCAAAAGGGCACCCACATTCAGATCGGTGGTCATCCCTTCTTCCCTTAGAAACTTAAAGTGCTTTGTAA
>NZ_JBAVZJ010000054.1:0-19255 GCF_049588695.1 Robiginitalea sp. | reverse complement strand
GGCATTAACAAGGCTAATTTCTCCCTTGGCGAAAAAGTCCTGGATTATAAGATTGAGAATTCTACAGGGGCCGAAAAAAAGGCCTATATCGATGAACTCCTCACCCTGCACGATCGCAGCATGGAGTACTTCCCAAAAAACTACACGCTGGCCAGTGTGAACAGCGATAAAGCTTCCTTGCTCTACGACAATAAAATGGCGAGTGATGAGGAGATCTATGCAATGCTCTCCAAGGCTTTTAAAGAAGACCGGGCCAATTTTGACAACCCCAAGGCATTATACCTCTATTTTTCTTCTTTAGTGAATCTTCACGAGGCCGGAAAAAAGGACCTGCAGGAGGTTTTCAACGTCTACGATGATGTTACCGAAAAAATTGACGAGGAAAATGCGAAATACCTGGACCGGATTAACAAGTTGCTGCCTAAGGAAGAAGCCGGAACATTAACTTCCAAAGAAAAGCGCCAACTGAAGTCCTACAGTAGCTACTCGGAGAATTATGGTAAAATTTCAGGGAGTATCGACTCCAAGCTCGGGGCCCTGGCAGACTGCGAAAACCTGATTCCGCTCTATGAGAAGAGTTTTGAAGAAAAGAAAAACGATATAGATTGGGTTAAGCGCGCTGTTGGCCGTATGTTTAATAAGGAGTGTACGGATGATCCGCTCTTCCGCAAGCTTTTTGAAGCCCAGTTGGCTTTGGAGCCTTCAGCAAGTGCATATCTCTATGGGGGAGCCCTTAAAGCTAAAGACGGGGATAGCAAAGGCGCCCTTGCGGATTTTGACAAGGCCGCTGAACTGGAGACAGATCCCAAAAAGAAATCTGACATCCTTTATAAATCGGCTACCGTGGCCCGAAAGTTCAGTAAATCCCAGGCCAGGAGTTATGCCAACAAGGCCGTTGCGGCCAATGCTTCCAACGGGAAAGCCTACTTACTCATTGCCAACCTTTACGCATCCAGTGCCAATGATTGCGGGGAGACTCCTTTTGAGAAAAGGGCTACCTACTGGCTGGCCGCCGAAACAGCCCGTAAGGCCGGACGTGTAGATCCATCCCTCAGGGGCAGAGCCAACCAGGCAGCAGCCAGCTACAGTGCTAAGGCGCCTTCAAAGACCGATATATTCAACTCGGGTATGGCAGGCAAATCTGTGACATTGAAGTGTTGGATCGGAGCCACCGTTAAAGTTCCCAACCTGTAAGGATGACATCTTTTAAATACGATCGTTTAAACATTGCCATGGCACTGACCGTGGCAATGTTTTTTTTATCCTGCCAGGATACCTACGAGCGGGTAGGGGAAGATCGTCCGGCACTGGTATATCCCCAGGGGGAGGCTGAGAATTTCACCCTGACCTATACCGAAACTGAAAAAAACCTGCAGTCGGAGGGGGAGTCCGATTCAAGGGTTATCGCAGTACTCGAAAGCCCCCACACAAAAGATTTTGAGAACCTCATATTTCCCTATCGCACCTTCCCGGAAGGGGTATTGGTGACGTATTACGATGAGGACGGGCAGAAAAGTACCATCCGGGCAGATTACGCCATTGTCTATGCGGAAACAGGCCTTGTCGATTTACAGGGGAACGTGGTGGTGACAACCTACGACGGAAAAATTCTGACAACCCCCCAATTGTATTGGGATCGCAAGACCGAGTGGATTTTTACCCAGGCCCGGTTTACCTTTACCAACCCGGAGGAGGGTACAGAGCTCAATGGGAAGGGAATGGATTTTAACCGGGATTTTACGTATTTTAATGCACACCAAACAGGGGGCGAAATGCTCGTAAAGGAAGAATCGTCATGATAAAAATCCTAAGATATACCGAATACCTCTACCTGGCCGTAGCCGTAGTCTCACTCTATAAAATTGGAGAGCTGTGGAATGTGGATCAGAACCAGGCCTATATCTTCATTTTCTTTGCCGTGGTCTCCGTGGCTATGTTTCTCTTTCGGAGAAACTATCGCAAGCGCTTCGAGAAACGAAAAGATCAGGAGAAACCCTAAGCGAAGCTAGAAGCTACCCATCATGGCTATTATTGTAATCTCCCTGTTGCTTTCTGCCTTTTTTTCAGGTATGGAAATCGCCTTTGTATCGGCCAACCGCATCTATCTGGAAATTGAGAAAAAGCAGGAAGGGGTTTTGGCCCGGGTGCTGACCAAACTCACGGCGAGTCCCTCGAAGTTTATCGCGACCATGCTCATCGGGAATAATATCGCCCTGGTGGTCTACGGCTTGTACATGGGGGATCTGCTCATGGATTGGTTTTACAGTGTATTGCCTTCTGAGAATATACTGGTCCACGTGCTCTTTTCAGACTTTACCCTGCTGACCCAAACCTTTATTTCCACCCTGGTCATCCTGCTTACGGCAGAATTCCTGCCCAAAGTCCTGTTCCAGATTTACTCCAATACCCTGCTGAAAGCCCTGGCTATTCCGGCTTATGTTTTCTATGTGATTTTCTGGCCCATCTCGGCTTTTGTCATTTCCATTTCCGACTTTATTCTGAAAACGTTCTTTAAAACGGATGGCGATGAGGTTCAGCTCGCCTTTTCTAAATTGGAACTGGGGGATTACATCACCGAGCAGATGGAAACCGTGGAGGCCCATGAAGAGGTGGATTCTGAGATACAGATCTTCCAGAATGCCCTTGAGTTTTCGGCTGTAAAGGCCCGGGAAGTTATGGTGCCCCGTACAGAGATTACCGCTGTGGAACTTCATGAAACCCCAAAGAACCTCACCAAACTCTTTACCCAGACCGGGTATTCCAAAATATTGATTTACAAGGATACCATAGACAGTATTATCGGCTATGCGCATTCCTACGAACTCTTTAAAAAACCAAAAACCCTCAAAAGTATCCTTCTGCCGGTGGAGTTTGTCCCCGAAACGATGCTGATCCAGAATATCCTCAACGTGCTTACCAAAAAGCGCAAGAGTATGGCGGTCGTCCTGGACGAATACGGAGGCACCTCGGGAATCCTGACTGTGGAAGACATCATCGAGGAATTGTTCGGGGAAATTGAAGATGAACACGACAGTACCGATCTGGATGAGGAGCAGCTCTCGGAAACCACCTTTAAGTTTTCCGCCCGCCTGGAGGTCGATTACCTCAATGAGCAGTACCGCCTGGATTTACCGGAAAGCGACGAATACGGGACGCTGGGGGGTATGATCGTCAATGAAACGGGGGAAATCCCGGACAAGGACTCGGAAATTCGAATAGGGAAATTCCTCTTCCGCATTCTCGAGGTCTCCAATACGAAGATCGATCTGGTAACGTTGGAAATCCTGGAAACGGATTAGCGGCAGCCCCCTTTAATACCCCCTGATTTTTCCTTTTATTATTGGGTAGAAAATGGTATTTTCGCCCACTGATTTAAAGACCTTTAACATGGCGATTTTAGAAAAAATTCGAAAGCGCACCACGGTGTTGATACTCATCATCGGTTTGGCGCTTTTTGCATTTGTGATATCCGGGATATTTACAGGCCCCGGATTGGGTGGGACAAAGGTAGGCTCTGCCGTAGGTGAAGTCAATGGAGAAGCTATTTCCATAGATGAATTCCGTCAGAAAATGGAATTTGCCTCCGGGCAGTTTGGCGATCAGGCCACGTCCACTCAAATTGTAAATACGGTATGGGACCGGGAGATTCGCAGCACCGTTTTAAAGCAGCAATTCGAGGAACTCGGGCTAGATATTGAGCAGGATCAGATCATGGAGCTTATCCGGAACAATCCAAGCTTCACCCAAAATCCTCAATTTTTGGATGAAAATGGCTTTTTTGACGAGACTGCTTTTCGGAATTTTATCGCCGATCTGCGGATCAATGCGCCTCAGCAATATAACCTCTGGCTCGAAAACGAGCGGGCCCTGATAGAGTCAGCCAAAGAGCAGCGGTATTTTGACCTTATTGGCGCAGGGGTAGGAGCCACCCTCAAAGAAGGGGAACTGGAATACCATTTGGCGAATGACCGCGTGGACATCCGCTATGTACGGGTGCCTTATAGCAGTATCCCGGACAGCACCGTGAATATTTCCAAAGAGGAAATTGCGGCCTATATCAAAGAGCACGAGGACGATTTTCAACAGGAGGCCTCAAGGGATATCCGATATGTCTACTTCGAGGAGAAGGCTTCCCAGGCAGACGAGGCGGCTATTGTGACGGCCATGACCGAACTCCTGGGGGATCGGATGGAATACCTCGAGGAATACGATTCCACAGCCACCATCCCCGGATTCAGAAATACCCCGGATGTGGCAGCCTTCCTGGACCGCTATTCCGATACCAAGTACGATACCCTTTACAAGGCCGCTTCAGAATTACCGGCCCAATATGCAGACACCATCTTTTCGCTAAATTCGGGTGAGGTTTATGGCCCGTACCGGGATGGGAATTATTACAGGGTTACACGGATGATAGATCGAAAGCCTGCCGGATCTGTGAAGGCCAGTCATATCCTGATCACCTGGCAGGGGGCCGAAAGGGCCAATCCCGAAATTACCCGCACCCGGGAAGAGGCAGCTGAAAAGGCAGAGGAATTATTGGAAGAGGCACAAAAGGACGATGTTATTTTTGCAGAGCTGGCACGGGATAATTCTGACGGACCTTCCGGGCCCCGCGGTGGAGATCTCGGGTATTTCGAGGAGGGTATCATGACGCCCAAATTCAATGACTTTGCCTTTGGAAACCCTGTGGGAACCATTGGGCTGGTAGAAACAGAATTTGGATACCATATCGTCAGGGTGGACGATAAGCGCGATATGGTACGTATTGCCAATTTCTCCAGGATGATTGAACCCTCTGAGGAGACAGTTAACACTCTTTTTACGGAGGCGACCACTTTTGAAATGGCGGTTACCGATGACAAAAAAGGATATGCTGAAAAAGCAGCAGAAAATAACTACCAGGTACGCCCGGTGAATAAGCTCAAGGCTATGGACGAGAATCTGCCCGGGCTTGGAGCTCAGCGACGCATCGTTCAATGGGCCTTTAACGAAGAGACCGCTGTTGGGGATGTACGCCGATTTGATCTGAACAACGGGTATGCTATTGCACAGCTAACGGCTACACATCGGGAAGGCCTGATGCCTGTAGAAGACGCTTCTGTACAGGTGTTGCCCATTTTGAGGAAGCAACGTAAAGCGGAACAAATCATCAGTGGGAACCAGGGAAAAAGCATGGAGGAGATAGCCAGTGCCAACGGGGTATCGGTAGCCAGTGCCAGCGCCCTGAACGCCAAAAGCCCCACCATTGCGGGTGCCGGTCGCGAGCCTATGGTCGTCGGTACGGCGGTTATCATGGATGCCGGGAAAACCTCGAACCTTATCGAGGGGGAAAGCGGGGTTTTTAAATTTGAGGTAACGGCCAAAGAAGAGGCTCCGACTATGGAGAACTATGCCCCCTATGCCCTGAATCTTCAAAACGGATTGCGCGGCCGGGTATCTTCAGAGGTATATAATGCCCTGAAAGAAAAGGCAGAAATAGAAGATAATCGTTCGGTTTTTTATTGATAACCGATTGAATAATACTTTAAGAACCCTGCAGGAGGCTCCTTTTTGCAGGGTTCTTTGCTTTTTGGAGGCTCCTGCTTTAGAGTATAAACTCCGGATAAGGGCGAATGACAGAATAGCCTTTTTCCCGGAAGTAGTGCTGGTCTTCAGCGCTCCCGGTGGCCAAAATGAAATCGCCTCCCCAGGCCCCCAGGCTTTTGACACTTCCCGGATAATCGGGGAATAACCGTTTTTTAATGGGTTCCATCCCCAGGATTTCACCCAACAATGTCTCATGGGCAACCAGGGCATGGCGGAAGGTATTTAAATCAGGGGCATTCGCCAGCTGAAGGGAAAAACCGGAGATCGTTTTGAGTACTTCGGCCGATGGTGCCGGTCGTTCCCTGTACCGGGCGATACCTTCCCGACTGTCTTGTTTTTGATTCAGATAGACAAAGAAGAGTTCCCCGGCAAACACCGGATCAAAGGATACAGGCTGCACCCAGGGAGACTTATCCCCTCCGAGTGTATATAAAAAAGGGCCGTTGCTTTGGGCTGCAGCGATATCGTATCCACTCCCTCCCAGGGTCGCGGACAGTAAATCATAGGGGTCGGTTTCGGCCCACAATGCCAGGTTTGAAATCAGGGTGGAAGAAGACCCCAGGCCCCATTCCCTTGGGAACTCCAGTTGTGTTACCACTCGGGTGCCTATAAGTCTTTTCGCGAATTCGGGATTCAGGTTTACGGCAGCCCTCAATATATATAGGAGCCTTTCCCGAATTCCGGGGGGAAAGGTGGTAAGGGTTGTCGCATGGGTAAAGTCATCCTCCTGGAACCGGGTTTTAAACCAGGCGGAGCCGTCCGGGTTTTGACTTTCCCATTCCATTCCGTCGGTCCCCGATGCTTCAACGTGCAGCCATTGCCCCAATCGGGTGGGAACAGCCAGTGCGGCCGCCCCGTCGAGTACAGCGTACTCTCCGGAAAGCAGCAGTTTCCCGTGACTGTAAAAAGATTGTTTCATTTCAGTGCCCGGTTGGCCTCCAGGGCTTTTACCACGGCATTATGGGTAACCGTATGGGTTTTAAAATGATCGATTAGAGTTTCTTTCTCCTGTCGGGTGGCGGAGAGCTGGTTCAGTATGTTGAGCAGGTGCATTTTCATATGACCTCTTTGAATGCCCACGGTCACCAGTGAGCGCAGGGCGGCAAAATTCTGAGCGAGGCCCGCCACGGCAACAATCTGCATGAGCTCGGGGGCACTGGGTTTTTGGAGGATTTCATGGGCCACCCGCACCAGGGGGTGCAGCCCGGTAAGACCGCCGACCGTACCCAGGGCGAGCGGGATATCCATCCAAAACCGGAAAATGCCGTCTGAAACTTCTGCCTGGCTCAGACTTCGGTACCGGCCCGATCTCGAAGCGTAAGCGTGAACCCCGGCTTCGATGGCCCTGAAGTCATTTCCGGTAGCTAAAACCACCGCATCGACTCCATTCATAATCCCTTTATTGTGCGTAACGGCCCGGTAGGGTTCACTATTGGCCACTGCCACGGCCTGAACCATTTTGCGGGCAAAATCTGCCCCTGAAATCCCGGATTCAGCCTCCAGGTCGGCGACCGGACAAGAGACTTCAGCCCGGACTAAGCAGTTCGGAACATAATTGGAGAGGATACTCATCAGGACTTCTATGGGAGGATCCAATTCGGCAAAAGGCGCAAACTTCCCGGCTTCCCGAACCAGGGTGGCTGCAAATTGTTCCAGACAGGAATTGATAAAATTAGCTCCCATGGCATCCAGGGTTTCAAAAGCGCAATGCAGCTGATAATACCCCTTGATGTCAGTTGTCTTATCCCGAAGTTCAATACTTCGGATCCCCCCGCCCCGCTTTTCCATATTTGCGGTCAAACCCTGGGCATCTGCCCTGAAAACGGGTTGAATCCCTTCTACAAATTCGATCAATTGACCGGGATCTCCGAAATAGAGGAAGTGTACCTGTCCTATTTTCTCAGTCCCCAGTACCTCGGCCCTGAACCCACCCCTTTCTAACCAGAACTTCGCAGCCTTACTCGCAGCTGCGACAACGGAACTCTCCTCAATGGCCATGGGGATGGCATAGAGCTTCCCGTTAATCCGGAAATTTGGGGCTACCCCAAGGGGGAGGTAGAAATTGGTAAGGGTATTTTCGATGAATTCATCGTGCAATTGCTGCAACTGCTTATCCGAATTCCAATACTGTTCCAGTAGTGCTACTGTAGCCTCCGGGTTTGCAGTATACCGGTGGGCAATCCAGTCTATTTTTTCCTCCTTCGAAAGTTTGGAAAACCCTTCTACAGGTTGGTCCATCAATGCGGTTTTATGGCCTCAAAGATAGGGATTCAAAGACAATTCCGGGGCCCGCTTAAATAGGGCAGGCGGAATCAATAAAAAGCAGCTGCCTTGGTGTTTTCTGATAAAATATTCATAAACTTGGGAGATTTAAACCCCATTTTTAAAGATATATGAAAAAGAGCTTCGGGATTTTAGTACTCCTGCTAATCTTCGGGCAGGTAATTTCAGCCCAGCAAAAGAAAATAACACTAGAGGATATTTGGGGCGGCAGTTTTTCTACAGAGCGCCTGGAGGTGCTTCGTTCCATGAAAGACGGCCAGCACTATACCATCCTTAATATCGATCGCCAGGCTAAGGTGAGCAGCATCGATAAGTACGAATACAAGACACAGGAAAAAGTCGCTACACTCCTGAAATCCGATGTCGCCAATGGCATCCCTTTCTTTACGTCATACAGTTTTAGCGGGGATGAGTCAAGGGTGCTGCTGGCTACGGCGGTAGAGCCTGTTTACAGGTGGTCCCGCCTGGGTATCTATTTTGTCTACGACCTTGAGAGCAATACGATTTTCCCGATTTCCGAGAGTAAAATCCAGGAGCCTATGCTTTCGCCCAAAGGGGATCAGGTAGCCTATGTGTACCAAAATAACCTCTATGTCCTCGACCTGGCCTCGGGAAGCCGGAAGCAAATTACCGATGATGGCACACCGAACGCCATTATTAACGGCGTCACAGATTGGGTGTATGAGGAAGAATTTGGTTTTGTAAGGGCTTTCGACTGGAATTCCACGGGAGATAAGATTGCCTACCTCCGTTTTGACGAGCGTGAGGTACCGGAGTTCTCTATGGATGTTTACGGGCAGGGACTCTATCCAAAACCCCATGAATTTAAGTATCCCAAGGCCGGGGAGGCCAACGCGGAGGTAAGCCTTTATATTTATGATTTGCCCTCGGGTAGTGCCCGCGAGGTATCCCTGGGCAACCCTCACTATATTCCGCGTATGAAATGGATGAACCATCCGGACCATCTCAGTGTACAAACCCTGAATCGCCATCAGGATAAACTGGTCCTGCACCAGGTGGAGGCCTCTACCCTCGAGGTGACCCCACTGCTGGAAGAAACCGATGCGGCTTATGTAGATGTTACTGATGATTTGACTTTCCTGCCCGATGATCGCTTTATATGGACCAGCGAAAAAGACGGGTACAACCATATCTATTTGTACGATCCGGAGCGCGGCAGGGAGCAGCAACTCACTTCCGGACCCTGGGAGGTCACCTCGTATTATGGGTATGATGAGAAGCGTGGCCGGGTGTTTTACCAGTCTACTGAACAAGGTTCCATCAATCGCGATGTCTACAGTATTTCTGATAAAGGGAAGGGAAAGCGCAGGTTGAGTTCGGGAAATGGCACCAATCGTGCCGCTTTCAGCAGTGATTTCACGTATTTTATCAACACTTTCAGCAATGTGGAAACCCCTCCGGTCTTCACCCTGCACAAAGCTTCAGACGGGGCTTTGGTTGAGGAACTCAAACACAACCGGGAACTGCTCAGCCGTGTTGGAAAATACGAAATGGCCCCCAAGGAATTCAGTACGCTTCCCATTAACGGGAACGACCTGAATATGTGGATGATCAAACCTGCGGATTTCGATCCCTCTAAGAAATATCCCCTGCTGATGTTCCAATACAGCGGACCGGGCTCCCAGCAAGTGGCAAACCGCTGGCATGGATCCAACGACTATTGGCATCAGATGCTTGCCTCCGAAGGGTATATCGTCGCCTGTGTGGACGGACGCGGCACCGGACAGAAGGGGAGGGATTTTAAAAAGGTGACCCAGTTGGAGCTGGGCAAATTCGAAGTGGAAGATCAGATTGCGGCGGCACAGGCACTTAGTGCCCGCCCCTATATCGATGAACAGCGCACAGGGATCTGGGGTTGGAGTTACGGGGGCTTTATGTCTTCGAATTGTATTTTAAAGGGAAATGACGTGTTTGAAATGGCCATAGCGGTTGCCCCGGTGACCAGCTGGAGGTTTTACGACACCATCTATACAGAGCGTTATATGCAAACACCCCAAGAGAATCCCGGGGGTTACGATGAGAATTCCCCTTTGAATTTTGCGGACCAATTAAAGGGGGATTTCCTGTTGGTTCACGGGGCTGCAGACGATAATGTGCACGTGCAGAATTCCATGCGGCTCATCGAGGCGCTGGTACAGGCGAACAAGCCGTTTGAATGGGCCATATACCCAGACCGAAACCACGGCATTTACGGCGGGAATACCCGTCTGCACCTCTACAATAAAATGACCCAATTTGTGCTGAATAACCTGTAAACAAACCAAACCGATGAAAACGACCACGGAAATCGATCCAATAGAACCACAACAGTTGTTCGGACACCCTAAAGGATTGTTCTACCTGTTTTTTGCCGAACTCTGGGAGCGATTCAGTTTCTATGGAATGCGGGCCCTGCTCACCCTCTATATGGTCAACGTTATCTTCGAGGCGTTGGCAGAGCGGGATTATGCCGCGGCGGCAGTCTATTCGAGTTATGGATCCCTGGTCTATGCCTCTACGGTGGTCGGGGGTAAGATTTCGGACACCATCCTGGGAATGCGGCGGTCTATCCTCCTGGGGGGTATCCTAATGGCCCTGGGGCATTTTGTACTGGCCATAGAAAACAACACTGCCTTTTACCTGGCGCTGGCCCTTATCGTGGTCGGGAACGGTTTTTTTAAACCGAATATTTCGACCTTTGTGGGCTCTTTATACAAAGAAGGGGATCTTCGAAAAGACTCGGGTTTTGTAATTTTTTATATGGGTATCAATATCGGTGCCTTTGTATCCCCCCTCTTATGTGGATGGCTCGGGAGGGAATACGGCTGGCACTATGGTTTCGGCCTGGCGGGCATAGGAATGCTCACGGGACTGCTCTTTTTCTGGAGCGGGATCCGAAATAATGTTTTTGGCGATCGGGGAAGGGCGCCTAGTGAGGCGGTACTGGCCAAGCGATTTATAGGAGTGCCTCAAAAAACTATGATTCCACTCCTTGCGTTTCTTTTTGTGCCTGTAATCGCCTTGTTATTATCCTCTTACAAACCCTTGAGCCCTGAAGGGGGCTTCTTTGACGATCAGAATATTGTCAATATTATCTTTAAGCTCATTGGTATTTCTGTGCTGGGTTATCTGGGGTATATCATTTTCAAAGCCACCCCGGATGAGCGGAAAAAGCTTATCATGGCTGTTCTGATCACGCTTTTTATGACGGTTTTCTGGGGGTTCCATGAACTGTCTGGAAGTGTAATCACCCTGTTTGCAGACCGGAATGTAAATCTTGAATGGATTGATGCGGCCCAGTCCAACGCTATCAACCCTGTCTTTATTATCCTGCTATCTATCCCCGTGTCACTCTTGTTTACGTGGCTATCCAAAAGGAATCTCAATCCCCGGACACCCTATAAGTTTGGCCTGGGCCTGGCCTTTGCGGGAATCAGTTTTTATATTCTCGCCCTGAGCGGCGGCAGTGCTGATGAGAATGGGATGGTACCCTTTTCCTACCTGCTGATCATGTATTTCTTCCTTTCTGTGGGGGAACTCTTTATGTCGCCCGTGGGACTTTCAAAAATAACAGACCTCTCCCCTAAACGCATTGTGGCCTTTATGATGGGAGTGTGGTTTCTCTCCTCGGCCTTTGCCTTTCAGATCGTTGGTTTTATCGGGAAACAACTCGCCATTGAGAGTGACAACCCCGATGTACGCGGTTTTGAGACCCTTGACGTATACACAGGAGGTTTTGAACTGATTGCCCAGTACGCCCTGGCAGCCGGTATTATTGTTCTGGTCACAGCCCCCCTGATGAAGCGACTGATGGGCAACGTACACTAAACGTACTCTCGGGGTAGACGCACACCTGTAACCCCGGATAAAAAACAGGGGGTTTGGTGGCTATTCCCGGGGAACCTCAATCTCATAAGCTCCCCCAAAGGCTGTGGCGTGGAAGGGTATTCCTTTTTCGGCACAGCTTTTTTTCCAGCGTGTCAGATCGCTCGTATAGTTGCTGCCGTCCGCAATCACCACCGCAGGCTTCAAAACCTGCAGTACCCTGCCCAAATGTACCCGGGGCGAACCGCTGAGCAGCAGGTAATCCGGTTGGGATTCCACCGGGGAATACAGGCCACTGCGATCCAGCACTCTTAAAGTCGTGTTACCCAGGGTGTAAATGGGAGCGATCGGGCCGTATTCCGTGTGACGGATCCCCCAGTGATTTTGCGCATCACGTATGAGACGGGCACCTTTTTCAGAGTCGGTGAAGGCCACCTTTAAAAGAGATCCCTCTCGTATCCACACCATGGTATGTGCCACCTGGTGGGGGATGACCCAACTTTGCTTTTGGAAGCTTTTGGCATTGCGGTATACCCTTGTGCCCTGGAAGAGTAACAAAAGGACGACAATTCCATATAGGACTTGACGGCGTCTCGTTTTGAGGTAGATGCCTACGAGAAATAGAGCCAGAACACTGAGGATACATTCAAACCCTGTCATCGAAATACCCTTGAGAAAGAATACATCCTGCCCTGCCGCCCAGTGCACATAGCGGTTCATGCCCCCCAGTAATCCATTGAGAAGGTCAGCCGCGGCCCGGGGCAATTCTATGAGCAGTTCAAGGGACATGCAGGCCAGGCCGGTGACGAGCAATACCCCAAGACCTGGCAGCAAAACGAGGTTGGAGAGCAAAAATAGTCCAGGAAATTGATGGAAATAGTAAAGGGTGAAAGGCAGGGTTCCCACCTGGGCGGCAAGGCTTACCGCAAGGAGTTTCCCCAGGGGATTTCCAACCCATTTGTCGAACGCCAGATACCGGATGAGAAAGGGGTAAAACACCACAATACCGGCTACCGCGGCAAAGCTGAGTTGGAATCCCACCTGCAACAACCAGTTCGGGTCGATAGCCACCAGCATAAATACCCAGCACAGCCCCAGAAAATGAAGGGTTTGAGCGGACCTTTCCAGATAAATGGCCAGGGCCACAAAGCTGTAGAGCAATACGGCCCGCACGACGGAAGGGCTGAAACCGGCTATAAGGGCATACCCCCAAAGCAGGGTAAGCCCAATTACAGTCTGCAGGCCTTTTCCGCAGGGCAGGTGGCGTAGGGGAGCGAGGAAGGCAAAAAGAAAGGTCGCCAGAATACCCACATGCAGGCCGGAAATCGCCAGGATGTGCAGGATTCCTGCCCGTGTATAGGCCAGGTGCAATTCCGGGTCTATAGTCTTGCGATCCCCGAGCAAAAGCGCCCGGGCTATTTGTGTTTCCTGTTTTCCCAGGCCGAGGTTATTTAATGCGCGGTGTAATTTGCGTCTCAGGCCCAAAAGGGGTTTTGCCCCCAGGGCAGGGGGTGGGGGCTTCAGAAGACAGTTCGCTGAGGTGAGTTTTACCCTGCCGTAAATCCCCTGGGTTCTCAGGTATTTTCCATAGTCAAAACCTCCGGGGTTCTTCGGTGGCGGCACGGGTTGGGGGAGGACTGGGGTCAGTATCAGCTGCCCGGGAAGCAGCGGACCCCGTGTACTGTCTTTGCGCATGTCAACCAGCACTTTCCCCCGGGTTTTCAGGCTATTGACCCTGAGAATTTCCCCTGTATACTTTTCGGAAAAGGAAGTGGATTTTAAAGATTCGAGCACGCGAATTTCAAGGGACCCTACTTCCGGATGCATGTGATTGAGATAGTGATCGGGCTGATTCTCAGGGAGGGCAGCTGCCATACTCCACATACCGATTCCTGCAATAGCCAGCCCCGCCATGACCCAGAAGCCCTTCCGGAAGATGTTTTGAAGGGTACATGCAATACATACTAAGAAAAATGCGCTAAGGGATATGCAGGGCAGGAGATCGGGCCTGAGCCAGGCCCCGATCCAGACCCCCAGGGCGAGCATTCCCGCCAGGTAGAAGGAAGCTGCAGAATGGGATGACATGGTTAAAACAGTCGGGTAGCTTTTACAAAAGCGTGATTCCAGTAACCTTCCCGAAGGGAGGATACGATGACGCCCCTGGAGGTGGTGGAATGAATGAATTTCACTTCCTCGTCCTCCACGTCAACCACCAGGCCTACATGGTTGATTTTGGTTCTGCCCCTGCGGGTTTTAAAAAACAGGAGATCTCCTTTCTGCACCTTGTTCACTTTGATTTTTTTACCTTCTTCCGAGAGCATATGCGAAGTTCGGGGAAGGGCGATATCGTTTTTCAGAAAAGAGGTGTAAAGCAGGCCTGAACAGTCCATGCCTTTTCGGGTGGTGCCCCCGTATTTGTAGCGAACCCCGGTAAAGGTGAGCGCTGTTTCCACCACGGCATCCACCGGGGTCTCCGCTGTTGGCTCCTCCATTTTGGTTACAGGCGCGGCCTCATCCAATTCAGCTGCCTCCTCCGAGGGGCCTCCCGCCACATGAACCCGCCGTTCCTCCGAATAACTCGTATTCTTTTTGACAACCCCACATCGGGCCAGAAAGGCACAGCAAACCAGTAAAAGGAGGCGTTTATGCATGGATTTCAGAAGCTTTTGGGCAAGGCTAAGTTAGGAATTTCACTAAAATTTAATCGCTGAATCAATGTTATAGCGGTAAAACTAATGATCCAAAGTGAAATCCACTATCAGTTTCGCAGCCTTATCACTGGCTCCCGGACCCCCGAGTTTAATACGTAAATCCGCGCAGGCCTTTAATTGTGTTTCCCGTCCCGGGCCTGAAAGTATTTTATCCAATTCGTCAGCCAGATGCTCCGTAGTGAGGTCCTCCTGAATAAGTTCGGTTACCACCTGGCGGTCCATAATCAGGTTGACCAGCGAAATGTATTTCAGGGTGATCAGGCGTTTGGCAATCTGGTAGGAAATCCAGTTGCCTTTATAGCAAACCACCTGGGGAACCCCCAAAAGGGCGGTTTCCAGAGTTGCCGTACCACTGGTTACCAAAGCCGCGGTAGCTGAATTCAGCAGGGGGTAGGTCTGGTTGACCACCAGGGCGGCAGGGTGCTTCTTAAGAAAGGGGTCATAAAATTCAACAGGGGTGCTCGGGGCGCCGGCAATGACAAATTGATAATCGGGATAACGGGGCGTCAGCGAGAGCATAACGGGCAGCATTTTACCTATTTCCTGGGGACGGCTGCCGGGTAGAAGGGCGATAATGGGCTTCTGGGGGTCCAGCTGGTTTTCAGCCCTGAAAGTCTCTGAATTTGTTTCGGGCCTTTGCTTCAGGGCGTCTATAAGTGGATGTCCCACAAAATGTACGGGCATATGATGTTTCCTTTCATAGAAATCCTTTTCGAAAGGAAGGATGACGTACATCTGGTCTATGTCCCTTTTAATTTTTTTCACCCGCCCCTCCCGGGATGCCCAAACCTGGGGGGAGATGTAATAATGGGTGCGTAACCCGTTTTTCCTGGCCCATTCGGCGATCCGCAGGTTAAATCCCGAGAAGTCGATAAAAATAAGGGCATCCGGGGCGAAGGCTGCAATGTCTTTTTTACAAAAGGAAAGATTCTGGAAAATCTTCGGGAGGTTTGCCAGGACTTCCAGAAAACCCATAAAAGACATTTCCTTATAGTGGCGGACCAGGTCCCCCCCGGCGGCCTGCATGCGATCCCCGCCCCAGCATCGGACCACCGCGTCAGGATCCTGCCTGAAAATAGCCCGGATCAGGTTCGAACCGTGGAGATCACCCGAGGCCTCTCCGGAAATAAGATAGTATTTCACCCGGCAAATATTTTGTAGTAGAGGATCACCATGGCCGTGAGGACCGTTGCCAGGAGGACGCCCCGGGCACGCTCATCGCGTCGTATTTTAAGGAAGCCAAAAAAAGCGACCAGATTAAGCACGGCCCCAAGGGCCAGCAGACTTCCCACTTGTTCAGCTTCCACAGCGGCCTTCAGGCTCTCGGCAACACCGAGGTCTGAAAACATGAGGATATAGAGCAATACCCCTATCGTATTGGCAATGATACCCACCATAAATCCGATGGCCATTTCCCTGTACTTATACTTTCTATTCATTGAGCGTCCAATTGTTGAGGTCCTGTATGGCGTGATGTGCAGTGAGGTCAAACATGGTGGGTACCACACTTATATATCCCTGGCTCAGGGCCCAGTGGTCTGTATCCTTTCCATTGTCGAGCAATTCAAATTCCCCGGTGAGCCAATAGTATTCCTGGCCTCCCGGGCTCATGCGTTTATCAAATTTTTCTTTCCAGTTGGCCCGTGCCTGCCGGCAGATACGGATACCGTTAACCGGTTCTCCTTTAGTACGTGGAATATTGACGTTAAGCACAACTCCCGGGGGTATGCCCTGCTCCAGGGCCTCCCGCGTAATTTTCAGGATGGCCTCCCTGCCAGGCGAGAAGTCGGCCTCCCAGGAATAGTCGCAAAGTGAGAACCCTATAGCCGGTATTCCTTCGATTCCCGCTTCGATGGCAGCACTCATGGTCCCGGAATAGATCACATTGATCGAGGCATTGGAACCATGGTTGATTCCACTCACGCACAGATCTGGTCTTCTTGGGAGCAGTTCCTGAAGGGCCAGTTTTACACAGTCGGCCGGGGTTCCACTGCAGCTGTATTCCTCAGGGGCCCCATGCTCAGAATCGATAACCACCTTTTTTGAATACAAAGTGCTGTCAATGGTAATAGCGTGTCCCATACCCGATTGCGGACTGTCCGGAGCCACCACGACAACATCGCCCAGCTCCTTCATAAACCGGATCAGTGTACGCAGTCCGGGAGCGGTAATTCCGTCGTCATTTGTGATGAGAATAAGAGGTTTGGGCATGGACTATAATTTATGCTGTAAAAATACGTTTTTCATTAGATAGGGCTTCCGGCGGCTCGCATTAACAAAAAATTAATGGCAATCTTCAGGACTGGCATGGTTTTTTCAGTAATTTAGGGAGTTCATTATTGCTATGAAAAGGCTTGTATTCAATGGCCTGAAAAAAAAATTACATGAAAAGGAATTTTGTATTTGCATTTTTGGTCCTACTGATTGCTGTAGCCTCCTGCAGCTTTACCAACCGGTCTTTTGAATCGGATGACAAGGACAAATTATTACTCGACCTGATTACTTATGTTCTGGAGCGCGGGCACTACGAGCCAAAGGATATCAATGATAGCTTTTCCGCCAATGTTTTTGAAGACTTTATAGAGGAGCTGGATCCTACCCGGCGATATTTTCTCGATGAGGATATCCAGGAATTTCAGCAGTACAAATACCAGATCGACGATCAGCTGAAAAACACCGACATTTCCTTTTTTAATATCGTCTACGACCGGTTGATGATCCGTATGGACGAAGCCCGTGAAATCTACAGGGAGGTGCTGAAGACGCCTTTTGATTACTCCAGGGACGAGTTTATCGATGTCGATTATGAAAACGTCGGATATGCGACTGACAGGGGTGAACTCTCCGATCGCTGGAGAAAGCAACTCAAATATGCCACAATTGGGGCGTACGATGCCAAACTGACACTGGCCGATGGGGATGAGGGGGCAGAGTCAAGTCCTGAAGAGGCTGAATTGTCGGCCCGGGAAAACACCCTGGAAACCCTTGAAGATTATTTTGAATTTATAGACGAACTGGAACGCAAAGACTGGTTTGTTCAATACATCAATACGATTGTTGAAGAATTTGACCCGCACACCCTCTACTTCCCCCCGGAAGAGAAAGAGCAATTTGACGTGCGAATGTCAGGCCGGTTCGAAGGTATTGGGGCCAGGCTGCAAAAGCAGTCGGAAGGCGCTAAAATTGTAGAGATCATTTCAGGTGGCCCGGTATGGCGGGATCAACGTCTGGATGTGGGGGATGAAATCCTCAAAGTCGGACAGGAAGGGGAATCCCCGGTTAATATTGTAGGGATGCGCCTTTCGGATGCCATTAAGCTGATCAAGGGCCCCAAGGGTACTGTAGTGGACCTCACCGTGCGCAAAGTAGATGGTACGGTAGAGGTAGTATCTCTGACCCGTGATGTTGTAGAGCTCGAGGAGTCCTTCGCAAAATCCGCTATGATCATTAAGGAGGACCAGAAATATGGCCTGATAAACCTGCCACAGTTTTATGTGAATTTTGAAGACTACAATGAGCGGAATGCAGCCTCAGATGTAGCAAAAGAAATTGAAAGACTCAAGGAGGAAGGTATTCAGGGACTGGTGCTTGATCTGCGTGACAACGGCGGGGGCTCCCTGAAAACGGTAGTCGATATGGCCGGCTTGTTTATTGAAGACGGCCCTATAGTCCAGGTGCGGTCTTCTGCCAAGGATAAAGAAATTTACGAGGATAAGGATGAGCGTATCCAGTGGGATGGACCCCTGGTCATCCTGGTCAATGAGCTTTCCGCTTCTGCTTCTGAAATATTAGCGGCCGCCATGCAGGATTACAAACGCGCCGTAGTAATCGGCAGTAAGCAAACTTTTGGCAAGGGTACGGTTCAAAACCTGATTCCCCTTGAGAGTATTGTCCGGAGTAATGAATATGGGGACCTGGGGGCTATTAAACTCACCACTCAAAAATTCTACCGGATCAACGGAGGTTCTACCCAATTAAAAGGGGTGGAGAGCGATGTTGTGGTACCCGACCGCTATAGCTATATAGACCTGGGGGAACGCGACCAGCGCAACCCTTTGCAATGGGATAAGATCAGCCCTGCGAAGTACAAGGCCTGGGAGGGATATATCGATTATGAGGCGACCATTCAACAGAGTACTGCACGAATGAAAAATCACCCTCAAATTGCCCTGATTGAGGAAAACGCTCAATGGCTCAAAGAGCAACAGGATGAATCTATGGTGCCCCTGAATTACGATGGATATCTGGAACGCGAACGCGAGAATAAGGAGAAATCGCAGTACTTCAAATCGAAGATGGAATACGATTCCAAATTGAATTTCAGTTCCCTGACCTATGAACGTGAATTGTTTACCCAGGATTCTGTTTTAAGGGAAAAACGAAACCGCTGGCACAAGAATTTGGCCAAAGATGTCTATGTGGAAGAGGCTGTCAATGTCCTGGAAGACCTGAAGGTCAATAACTTTAAAAAGGGAAAATTAGCCAGCCGGGTGCAGGGCTAATTCCGGGTGATCGGGCAGTGCAAATTTTCTGAACAGTCACCGTTTCAGGAATTGAATTTTCCGGAACCCCCGAAATTTTCTAGTTTTCAGGGATGGGAAGAAGTCGGATTTCCAGGCATACATGGACCTATATAATCCTCTTCTGGATTGTGGTCATCGGTTTTTGGTGGCTTGAGAGGCATGTTTTTCAGGATACCTATGAATCCGAATCCGGCACTGCACAGACCATCGGATTTCCCAAAGCGTACATCCCCTCTTTTGAAGGAGGTGAACTCATTATCCACGATCATTTTCAGCTTGCCTACGCTGAGCAATACGAACAGGCGGCATGGGTAGCCTATACCC
>NZ_JBAVZJ010000053.1:0-4269 GCF_049588695.1 Robiginitalea sp. | reverse complement strand
CTTTAAGGTACTTCTGCATCCCTGGGGATTCGTACTGGAAAATCCCGATAGTCTCCCCCCGTTGGAAGAGTTCATAGGTCTCGGCGTCATCCAGGGGAAAATCATCCGGGACGAGTTCAATACCCTGTCGCGCCTTAACGATTTTCACCGTATCCTTGATGAGGGTGAGGGTCTTGAGCCCGAGAAAATCCATTTTCAGCAGGCCGGCGCTCTCCACTACAGAATTGTCAAACTGGGTGACGTACAGGTCGGAATCCTTAGCGGTGGCTACGGGCACAAAATTGGTAATATCATCCGGGGTGATGATGACCCCGCAGGCGTGGATCCCCGTATTCCTGAGGGACCCTTCCAGCACCCGGGCCATATTGACCGTCCGGGCTTCCAGATCATCCCCTTCGGAGATCCCGAGCAGTTCATTGACCTTTTCGTATTCATCGGCCCGGAATTTCTTCTTGAGTTCTGCGGTCTCTTTGCCAAAGATTTTACCGAATTTGGCCATGTTCGGGATCAGTTTGGCGATGCGGTCGGCGTCTCCCAGGGGCAGGTCCAGCACCCGCGCGGTATCCCGGATGGAAGACTTGGCCGCCATGGTGCCGTAAGTGATGATTTGGGCGACCTGGCTGGAGCCGTATTTATCGATAACGTAGTCCATAACCCTGGAACGGCCTTCGTCGTCAAAGTCTATATCGATATCGGGCATGGAGACCCGGTCCGGATTGAGGAACCGCTCAAAAAGCAAGTCGTATTTTAAGGGATCAATGTTGGTGATGCCCAGGCAGTAGGCAACTACCGAACCGGCGGCTGAACCGCGGCCCGGCCCCACGGAAACATCCATATTCCGGGCTTCCCGAATAAAGTCCTCCACGATAAGGAAATACCCGGGGTAGCCCGAGTTTTCAATAGTCCTGAGTTCAAAATCCAGGCGTTCCTGCAGGGGGGCGTCGATCTCGCCGTAGCGCTGCTTAGCCCCCAGGAAGGTGATATGCCTCAGGTAGGCATTTTCACCCCGCTTCCCACCATCGGCCAGGTCTTCCGCTACCTGGAATTCCGTGGGGATTTCGAATTTTGGGAGCAATACGTCCCGGGCGAGTTCAAAGGGAGTGACTTTGTCTATGATCTCCTGAATGGATACAATACTCTCCGGCAGATCCCGGAAAAGCCCCTTCATTTCCTCCTGGGACTTAAAATAGTACTCCTGGTTCGGCAGCCCAAAGCGATAGCCCCGGCCGCGGCCCACAGGTGTCGCCTGCTTTTCACCTTCTTTGACGCAGAGCAGGATGTCATGGGCTTCCGCATCCTCCTTGTCCCGGTAATAGGTGTTATTGGTTGCCACCAGGGAGACGTTGTGTTTACGGGCCAGGTTTACCAGTGAGGTATTGGCCCGGTCTTCATCCTCCTGCCCATGCCGCATAAGCTCTACGTAGAGGTCCTCCCCAAATTCCGCTTTCCACCAGAGCAGGGCCTCTTCAGCCTGTTTCTCACCCTGGTTGAGGATTTTTGAAGGTACTTCCCCATAGAGGTTCCCGGTCAGGACAATCAAATCGTCTTTATACTGTTGCACCACCTCCCGGTCAATCCTCGGGACATAGTAGAACCCTTCGGTATAGGCTATGGAGGACATTTTGGCGAGGTTGTGGTATCCGTTCTTGTTTTTGGCAAGCATCACAACCTGGTAGCCGTAGTCCTTTACGGATTTGTTATGACGGTCCTCACAGACAAAGAATTCGCAGCCCAGGATAGGGATCAGGGGCGCCGGGTGTTCCCCTTCCGCCTGCTCTTCAAGGCTTTTATTATAGGCATTCACCTCTTTGACAAAGTGAAAGGCCCCCATCATATTGGCGTGATCTGTCAGGGCGACTGCCGGCATATTGGCCTCGGTGGCGGCAGCGACCAGATCCTTGATTTGAATGGTGGACTGGAGGACCGAAAATTGGGAGTGGTTGTGCAGGTGGGCAAAGGGAACCTCCTCCAGGGTTTTTTTGTTTTCCGTTATTTCTGCCTGGCTCAGGCCGGCCTGTGGGGTGGTTGTTTTCCGGGCCAGGGCTTCAGAAGCCTTTTTTAAGTTTTTGTGTTTTAGGCCGAAGGGGGGGATGACCTCCGGGTTGGCCTGCTCAAAACGCTGCAGGTAGCCCGGACCCTGGCCGAGGACCTCGCCGCTGAAGGATTTTGTTCGTACCAGTTCCAGGAAACACCGGGCCGTGGCCTCCACATCCGCACTGGCGTTGTGGGCTTCGTTAAAAGGTTCCCCGAAGAGGTGTTCGTGGAGTTCGGTAAGGGTGGGGAGCTTAAATTTTCCGCCCCGCCCCCCGGGGAGTTGACAAAGCTCCGCCGTATCCTCGGTACAGGTATCCAGGACCGGAAGGGATTTCAGGGGGTTGGCTCCTGAATCCCGGAAAAATTCTGCCCCCATAACATTGAGGTCAAAACTGACGTTTTGCCCCACCACAAACTGGGTTTTGGCCAGGACAGCCTTGAAATCTTCCAAAACTTCCTTCAGGGGTTTGCCCTGGGCCGCGGCCAGGGCTGTCGATATGCCGTGGATTTGCTCCGCATCGTAAGGGATGTTGAAGCCCTCGGGTTGTACCAGTGCATCGTAGTGTTCCAGAAGCCTTCCCGCATCATCGTGCAACTGCCATGCGATCTGTACACAACGCGGCCAGTTATCGGTATCGCTTACGGGGGCATTCCACCGCTTGGGGAGGCCTGTGGTTTCAGTATCAAAAATGAGGTACATGGGCAGTTTTCAGAATTTCGGGAGGATAAAAATATATAAATGCACCCGGCTTAGGAAAGGGAGTTTTTAGGAGTTATCAACCAATAAAAAAACCCGTCCGGGAGGGACGGGTTTTAAAACTATAGTGCCCGGTAATTAGGAGAGTATTTCCTCATACATTTTGGAGGTGTTCAGGGCGGCCTGTATGGCATCCCTTTGTTGGATGAGTAAGCGCTCCGTGGATGGGGGCAAACGCATCTCTGAGTTTTTCAGGATATCGTTGTACTCCTCCAGGCTGGCTTTTTCGCCCCGTTCAACTTCTTCGAGAATTTTCTCGGTTTTCTCTGAACTCATGAGGGGCTTTAATTTCATCCATAGGCGGTGTAAGTCTCCGCCCAGGCTTCCGCCTTTTTCGGGGAGCTCTCCGTATTCCATAATTTCAGTCTTCAGTTCGAAGCCGAAGGCACGGCGTTGTTTTTCTTTATCTTTTAAAAAGTCCTTAACATAAGACTCTTTTGCCTCATCTGCCGCCAGCTTATAGCCTTTCTCGGCATCATAGGTCTTTTCTAATAAATCATTTAAGCGATTGGAAATCTCTGTAGTGTACTTCATTAATCTTTCGTCATTTTTAATTTAAATCAGATAACTGTCTTTCAGTATCTTCATCTATAGTATAACAACTAAAACGCTGAAAATCAAATATATACTTCGGTTTTACATAAGTTTAACAGTTTACAGGCCGAAAAGAGGTTGCAATCAGGGGTAAAATTTTCAAAAATCGAATAATGAATCGCGAAAGAAGCTTATATTTGCACCCGCTTATGCCCTTTGTATGGGGTTAAAACAGTTTAAAACTGTATTGAAAGAATTAATAACCGGGGTCGGGAACCCTACAAATTAATGTGATATGCCCGTAAAAATCAGATTACAAAGACACGGTAAAAAAGGAAAACCTTTTTACTGGATTGTTGCTGCAGATGGCCGTTCCAAGAGAGATGGCCGGTACCTCGAAAAGCTCGGTACCTACAACCCCAACACGAACCCAGCCTTGATTGACCTCAACGTAGACGCGTCGGTAACCTGGTTAGACCACGGGGCGCAGCCTACAGAAACTGCCCGTCGTATTTTATCTTATAAAGGAGTGCTGATGAAGCATCACCTTAAAGGAGGTGTTCGCAAAGGGGCACTGACCGAAGAGCAGGCCGAAGCGAAATTCCAGGCCTGGATGGATGAGAAGGCTCAGAAAGTAGCTGATAAATCCCAGGGACTCGAAAAGGAGAAAGCCGAAGCACGGGCGAAAGCGCTGGAAGCAGAAAAAGAAGCCAACGAGAAGCGCGCCAAGGCTGCTGCGGATGCCGAAGCTGCTGAAGCCGCCGAAGCTGCTGCTGCCGCTGCACCACCTGCTGAAGAAGCCCCCGCAGAGGCGGCTCCTGAGGCTGCCGCTGAGGTCGCTGAAGAAATGGCACCTGAAGCTGCCGCTGAGGCCACTGTAGAAAAGGCACCCGAAGCTGCTGAAGAGAAAGCTCCTGAAGCTGCCGCTGAGGCCACTGAAGAAA
>NZ_JBAVZJ010000052.1:0-3169 GCF_049588695.1 Robiginitalea sp. | reverse complement strand
TTATTTACGTCATCATTGGGTTGCAGCGTTTTTTCACCTTCCCCAATTGTCTTCCCCGCCAGTTCATGTGCCCGGTTGGCGATGACTTCATTGACGTTCATATTGCTCTGCGTCCCCGATCCGGTTTGCCAAATGACGAGCGGAAACTGATCGTCGTGGGTCCCTTCAAGAATCTCATCGCAAACCCTGCTGATGAGGTCCCGTTTGGCTTCGGGAAGTACACCCAATTCACAATTCGCATACGCAGCGGCCTTCTTCAGGTAAGCAAATCCGTAAATGATCTCTTTGGGCATTGAGGCAGGTGCCCCAATTTTAAAATTATTGCGGGAACGCTCTGTCTGGGCGCCCCAATACTTGTCGGCGGGAACTTTTACCTCGCCCATGGTGTCTTTTTCGATCCGGAATTCCATAAAAAACGATTTTACACAAAGGTACATATTCCCGACCCTGCAGGGCAAATTCAGGTATTGGGTTCTATATTTTTTTTTCAGGAGTAGGAGGATTTTATAAAAACCCGCTATCTTTGTGACTCAAAAGCGGTTTGCATGTTTGAATTTGATCAATACCTCGGATTTTTAGCCTTTTTAACCATCCTGACCATCGGTTTCTGGCTTATGATGTTCCTGCTGCTATTTGTAGTCCCTTATTGGCTGGGAGGAAACCTCCTGGAACTCTGGAAAGAGCGGAGGGAAGCGAAAAAAGCAGAAAGAGAAGCATAAAAAAAGCGGGGATTCCCCGCTTTTATCTTTTTATGGCATGTTGCTTTTTTAGCTGCCCCCGCTAAATCCGCCTTCTTCTTCATAATCATCGCCACCCCTCCCACGGCCATTGCGCTCTTTAGACTGGTTGAAGCGGTATACAAATGAAAGCCTCACCGACCGCACGCGCCACTGGAATTCGCTGTCCGACGTAAAGAAATCCGTTTCGGTAAACGACCTCCGCTTTCTGGAATTAAAGAAATCCTGAACATTGAGCAACACCGTGCCGTTTCCATCCATAATATCCTTACTGAATGCCAGATTCAGGGAAAAAATCCCTTTGAACTCCGTTTGCGCATTATTAGAAGGGCCTCTGTAGAACATGTTGGTCTGCCAGTCCACATTGCCGGGCAGGGTTACCTTGGAACTAAAGCGCCCGAACCAGCTCGTATTCTCCGCCCCGTAGTCAACCCCGTTGAACTCTCCTTCGGTCACAAACCGGAAAAAGTTAAAACTGCTGTTGATCCTGAGCCACCTGGTGGGGTTGTAAAGAATTCCTGCTTCTGCCCCATAGCGTTGATTTGTGGCGAGGTTAATAGGTATGGTCCGGATGATTTCAATTCCATCCGGGGTTGTTATCCCTGTTGGTTCCTGTATCCGATGAAAGGATCCGGTCTCACGTTGGTAGTAAACAGATGATGTCAGGGTCAACTCACTCCATCGTTTCAGGTACCCGAGGTCATAGGTATTGGAGAAGGCGGGGTCCAGGTCCGGATTCCCCTGAAAGACATTGGTCCGGCTACTCCGGGAGGGAAATGGGTTGATGAACCATCCCCTGGGTCGGTTGATGCGACGGCTATAGCCCAGGGTCACACTCTGGGTATCTGTGAACTCATAAATAAGGTTAACTGTGGGGAACAAACCAAGGTATTCTTTATTAAAATTGAAGTCCACATCTTCCCCGAGAAATTCTTCAAGGTCTGAAAGATCAAATTCGGAATCCACCTGGCCTTTCAGTTGAGTGTACTCCAGACGCAATCCGGCCAGATAGGAAAACTTACCGAATTTATCCCCGTATTGGGAATAGACGGCATGAACGTTTTCATTATAGGTGAATATATTTGTCAGGGCCTTGTTAACTACAAATTCTCCAGACGCCTGATCCAGAGAATCCAACTGGTAATCTGTAATGGTTTCCTCTATTTTGGAACGGAACCCCGCCTCGAACTGGGCATCTTCATTTGGCCGGACATAATCTGCCTGGATCAGCCATTCTGTTTGGTCTTCAGCCTGCAAGACATTTTCAAGGGCCAAGAGGTCGTCATTCGGAAAGGTGAGTCTTTCCTCGATTACGGCCTCCTGGTCTTCACTGTCTATCGAATACTGAACATCGGCCGTAAGCAGGTGGCCTTCATCGTCAAATTTGTTTCGGTAGTTTATCGAAGCCTGGTAACTATTGTCTCTTTCTGTCTCGTCCTGCTGCCGGAAGGTAAGGCTCTGAATGTCTTCTAAAACATATCGCTCTGTTTCGTTTTCCGTGACATCTTCGTCTTTTGAATACCTCCAGAAAAAACTACCGGTAATGCTGGAGTTTTGATTGATAAAATACTCCAGGCCGATATTCGTATTAAAACTCCGGTCTTTACGATCGATTTCACGGTCTT
This sequence comes from Robiginitalea sp., assembly GCF_049588695.1. Classification (GTDB taxonomy): domain Bacteria; phylum Bacteroidota; class Bacteroidia; order Flavobacteriales; family Flavobacteriaceae; genus Robiginitalea. Next base: position 807 of record NZ_JBAVZJ010000052.1, on the reverse strand, counting down.
CGATAATCCGGTCAAAGGAACCCGAGGTATAGGTGTTGTCAAAGAATCCATTTCCCGGTGAATTTCTGTAACGAATACCGGTGGTATTAAAAATATTCACTTTGTCGGACCTCAGGTTGACATTGGATGTAATTCCACTGGTCGTGGGATACCCCAGGAAGGAGTTTACGGAACCATTGAATCCAAGGGTCTTTTCCCTTTTGAGGATAATGTTGAGGATACCCGCTGTACCTTCAGCGTCATACCTGGCAGAAGGACTGGTAATCACCTCTACCTTTTCGATCGCATCCGCAGGCAGTTGCTGCAAGGCATCAGTTGAGCCAAAACCTGCAAGGGCCGAAGGCCTCCCATTGATCAGGATCCGCACGTTGTCGTTTCCCCTGAGGCTTATATTTCCCTCCACATCAACCGCCACCGAAGGCACATTATTCAGGGCATCTGTTACGGTTCCCCCACTGGTGGTGATATCTTTCCCGATATTGTAGATTTTTTTGTCCAGCCGGACTTCAACCGTAGTCTTTTCACCAACTACCTCCACTGCCTCGAGCTCGGTAGCATTTACAGCTATCCGTATGACTCCGAGATCACGGGAGCTTTCCAGGCGCTGATTTTCCAGCGAATAGTTTTCATAGGAAATATATTCAACCCGGATGTTGTAGAGACCCCCGGGGGCGTCAATTGAGAATTTACCCTCCAAATCGGTCATTCCACCGGTAATTTTGGACGGATCATTGGCGTTTTGGAGTACGACCGTGGCGTATTCCAGTGGGTTTCCCGTGTCTCTGTCCAGGACGGTTCCGGTTAAGG
>NZ_JBAVZJ010000051.1:0-1805 GCF_049588695.1 Robiginitalea sp. | reverse complement strand
TTTACCTCAATAATGTATCTTTGCCCCGTAAAACCCAGCGCAACTGCCCTATGTATAAAACAACTGTTAAAGCGGTATTCCAGGATCCCAAATTACTTCAGGAACACGAAGTTTCCGGATGGGTACGCACCTTCAGAAGCAACCGTTTTATCGCTCTGAACGATGGTTCCACCCTGAATAACCTCCAATGCGTTGTCGATTTTGAAACATTGGATCCAGACCTTTTGAAAAGGATAACTACAGGTTCTGCCCTTCGCCTCAGGGGCACCCTGGTTGAGAGCCAGGGCCGGGGCCAGCGTTTTGAATTGCAGGTAAGCGCTTTGGACATCCTTGGGGATGCTGATCCGGACAAATATCCCATACAACCCAAAAAACACACCATGGAGTTCCTGAGGGAACAAGCGCATTTAAGGATTCGCACGAACACTTTCGGCGCTGTGATGAGGATTCGTTCTGCGGTCTCATTCGCCGTCCATCAATATTTTACCTCCAACGGGTTTTACAATTTTCACGCTCCTATTATAACGGGGTCCGATGCGGAAGGAGCAGGGGAAATGTTCCGGGTAAGCACCCTCGATCCAAAGTCTCCACCCTTATCGGATGATGGGACTGTCGATTTTGGGCAGGACTTTTTTGGAAAGGAAACAAATCTGACCGTATCCGGGCAGTTGGAAGCAGAAGCCTACGCCATGGGGCTCGGAAAAGTGTATTCCTTCGGCCCTACATTCAGGGCTGAGAATTCAAACACTTCACGCCACCTTGCGGAGTTTTGGATGATTGAGCCGGAAATGGCATTTTACGACCTGGATGCCAATATGGATTTGGCGGAAGACTTTATTCAAAATGTGTTGCGCTATGTTTTGGAGCACTGCATGGAAGACCTTGAATTTCTTGAAAAACGGCTTTTGGACGAAGAAAAATCAAAGCCGCAGGCAGAGCGCTCACAAATGCCATTGATTGAGAAACTGCGCTTTGTCACCGATCAGCCTTTCAAACGAGTGACCTACACAGAGGCTATTGAGATCCTGAGAAACAGCAAACCCAATAAAAAGAAGCGATTTACCTATCCGATTGATACCTGGGGAACCGACTTGCAAAGTGAGCACGAGCGGTATCTGGTTGAAAAACACTTCAACTGCCCGGTGATTCTCTTTAATTATCCCGCTAAAATAAAGGCCTTTTATATGCGCCTGAACGAAGACGGAGAAACCGTGCGGGCCATGGATATCCTCTTTCCGGGAATCGGAGAGATTGTGGGTGGATCTCAGCGGGAGGAACGCCTCGACGTGCTGAAAGAGAAAATGAAGCAACTTGGGGTGGATGAAAAAGAGCTCTGGTGGTATCTCGATCTGAGAAAATTTGGCACTGTCGTGCATAGTGGATTCGGACTCGGATTCGAGCGCCTGGTCCAATTCGCTACCGGGATGGGTAACATCAGGGATGTCATCCCATTTCCACGCACACCTCAAAACGCAGAATTCTAAGGGGAAATCCGTAAATTTAAGAAGACCCAACGCGCATTCATTTATGCTCAAGCAACACCTTCAGTTTAAGCTTTCACAAAAGCTGTCTCCCCAACAGATACAGCTTATGAAACTTATTCAGCTGCCTACTCAGGCTTTTGAGCAGCGGTTGAAGCAGGAACTTGAAGAAAACCCGGCCCTGGAGGCCGGACGCCTGGAATCGGAAAATTCAGATGAAGAATTTCAGGATACCTATGAGACGGGTAATGAGAACGAGGTCATCGATACAGAAGACATTAATATCGACGAATACCTCAGTGACGATGAAATTCCTGATTATCG
>NZ_JBAVZJ010000050.1:0-5490 GCF_049588695.1 Robiginitalea sp. | reverse complement strand
TGTATTTTTGGGGTTCAAAATGCGCTACCTATGGCAGAAAATTTTAAAATGATTGCCAAAACGCTCTATGGCATGGAAGCTGTCCTGTCTGAAGAACTCCGGAAACTCGGGGCCAGAGACGTTCGGGAAGGGGTGCGGTGCGCATTCTTTGAGGGAGATACGGGATTTATGTACAAAGCCAATCTGGGCCTGCGCACGGCGCTTCGGATTCTGAAACCGATACAAACTTTTCAGATTCGCCGGCAGGAAGAGTTGTATTCCCGAATACAGGCCATCAGCTGGAATACCTACCTGGATCCCTCGATGACCTTTGTCGTGGATACCGTGTTACATAGCGAACACTTTTCCAATTCCCTATTTGTTTCCCAGAAGGCCAAGGATGCCATCGTCGATCAATTCCGAGATCGGTTAGGGGAACGGCCCACCGTTTCTGTATCCGACCCGGATCTTAGAATCCATTTGCATTTACAGGGAAATACAGTGCACGTTTCACTGGACAGTTCAGGGGGTTCCCTGCACCGGCGAGGATATCGTATGGAAACCAATATTGCCCCGATCAACGAAGTATTGGCGGCAGGCTCCCTTCTGTTAAGCGGGTGGCGCGGCCAATCTGATTTCCTGGATCCGATGTGTGGCAGCGGTACTTTCCTGATTGAAGCAGCTATGATAGCCTGTAACATCCCTGCCAATATTAATCGGGATCATTTTGGATTTCAAAACTGGAAGGATTACGATCCGGATCTTTTTAAGACCATCCACGAGGCCAGCCTGGGCAGGATCCGGGAGTTTCATTATAGTATGCAGGGGTACGATAAAGCTCCTTCGGCCATACGCAAGGCAACAGAAAACATCGATAACGCCAATTTATCAGAGTACATTGTTTTGGAACAAAAGGATTTCTTCAAAAGTGAAAAGAAAACTGAGGGCCCTTTACACCTGATCTGCAACCCGCCTTATGGGGAACGGCTTTCTGTAGATATGGAGACTTTCTATAAAGAATTCGGGAATACTTTAAAACGACATTATACCAACACGCGGGCCTGGATGTTTACCGGAAACCTCCAAGCCTTGAAGTACGTCGGGCTGCGGCCTTCCCGGAAAATCAAACTCTTTAATGGCAGTATTGAGTGTCGGCTTGCCCTGTTCGAAATCTATGCGGGAAGTAAAAAGGCCAAATACAATCCAAAGTAAGACCCGGTTATTCTGTGACTTCAACCGGTTTTTTTCGGGCCTTTCTGTAAATGGGTATCAAATAGCTGATGGTATAGTTAAACCCAACCCCAAACCTGCTATTGTCCGTTTTTCGGTTGAACCCCGGAATCCAAACGTTGGAAAACGTCCCCGAGTCTGAATCCGTGACCAAAATGCCCAACCGTACGCTTGCCCCCATGTAGATATTGGCAAAAAGTTCAGTTTTTACACCAATGAGCAGTTCCAGCCATGAGGCGCTCAAACCGGAGTACTCTCCCACAAGTTCAGAACCGGTCAAAAAAGTATCGGGGTTCCAGTATCTGTTGCTGTCGTATATACTGTATTTATCCAGGGACGTGCTAAATGTTGAAAAAGCGTAACGCGCTCCTACGATAATGCTGTTGTTCATACCATACCAGTTCTGGTATGTGTTGAAATCCGCCCCGAGTTTGATATAACTCCCTGAGGGGTTCATTTCATAGATCGTAATCCGGTTTACCCCTTCAGCATTGTCCAGAACCTCTTCCACGGTGTTGGATTCATTTCCGAGTTCTGCGGCCAGATACCAGTGTTGACTTAGGCGGTAATCCCCTGCAATTTCCAATCCCCGGTATCCATCCTTAAATACCGAAATCAGGGGCCGGCTCAAATCCAGACCCAGTCGCAATCCATAAATTTCGGATTTCTTTGTGGTATCCCGGACTTTCTCCTGACCGAATAGTGGAGCAGTGCACAGCAGCGTGAACAAGGCCCAGGGCTTAATGAAAGATCGATACATGTGTAGTGTCCGGGTTTTGTACAAAAGCATTGTTCACTTCGATGTTGCGTATCCAGTTTTCTGATCCCACCTGCAATTCGGATTCCAGATCTTCGTACTGGGCTACAAAACCACAGGCCCTGGAAATAAATACTTCACGGGTGTTGTAATCGAAACGTATGGTATCCCTATTCCCGATTTCCAATTCCTCTTCATCTTCGGAATCCAGAATAAAAATAAAGGTGGTTTGCGTTTCTCCGGGCTGCAGTGGGATGGCTATGGAATCCAGGGTTGTCCGGTCTGCAAATGTATCCACGGCGTCCTCTTGCCCTAATCCCAAAACCCTCAGTTGATCGACATTTTTGGAGTTGTCGGGATTCTCATCATCAAAAAATTTAATAATCAACAAGGGGGTGTCCCCGTCCACGCAAATGTCGTCTTTCTCACAACCGCTTAAGGCTAAAGCACACAGACTGCATACCAGTGTGAGACTACCTATCCGAAAAAAAAGTGAAAATCCGGTTCGAAGCATAAAGAGGGTAAATTACGGATTATTCCGTCGCTTTAAAAGTACGATATTTTCAACGTGGTGGGTCTGTGGAAACATATCGACAGGCTGGACCCGAACGACTTGGTAAATGTCATTCAACAGGGCGAGATCCCTGGCTTGGGTGGCACTGTTACAACTGACATAGACAATGCGGGCGGGGGCGCACTCCAAAATTCGCTGAATCACATCTTTGTGCATCCCATCCCGGGGGGGATCTGTGATAAGCACATCGGGATTCCCGTTTTCCATTAGGAATTCCTGGCTAAAGAGGTCTTTCATGTCGCCTGAATAAAAGGAGACATTGAGGATGTTATTCGCAGCTGCATTCTCTTTGGCAGCCTGCACCGCCTCAGGGATGGCTTCAATACCAATGACCCTGCCCGCCTTAGGGGCGATGAATTGTGCAATAGTGCCCAAACCTGTATAGAGGTCGTAGACCAGTTCAGAACCCTGTAATTCTGCGAATTCCCTTACTTTTTTATAAAGTACATAGGCCTGCCGGCTATTGGTTTGATAAAATGACTTAGGCGTAATATGAAATTTGAGGCCCTCCATGGTTTCATCAATTCCCGGATTCCCGTAAAAGAGGATCAGATCCTGATCATAAAGGGTATCGTTTTTCTTCTGATTGATCGTATAATACAGGGAGGAAATCTGTGGAAATGAGTCTTTAAGATGATTTAAAAGGAGTTCCCGTGCCTCAGGGTCATCCTCGAAACACTGGAGGACAATCATAAGGTCCCCGGCTTCTGTACTGCGTATCATCAAGGTCCTCAGGAGGCCTTCCTGCTTTCTCGGATCGAAAAAAGACATACCGTGGTGCTCGGCGAAATCCCGGATACTCAACCTAATTTCATTTACCGGGTCGGCCATCAAATGGCATTCGGCAAGATCCAAAACCTTATCCCACATGCCTGGAATATGCAAACCAAGGCCATTGCGGCTTCCCACAGGGTCATCCCCCTCCAATTCGCTCTTTTGAAGCCACCGGTTATTCGAAAAAGAAAACTCCATTTTATTTCGATAGTAGAAGGGCTCCGGAGCGGGTAATATGGGATCGATTTCCGGCAATTCCAATTTCCCGATCCGAATGAGATTCTCCGTGACTTCCTTCTGCTTAAATTTCAGTTGGGCCTCATAACTCATGTTCTGCCATTTGCAACCTCCACAAGTGCCAAAATGAATACATTTCGGGGTAACCCGATCTGACGACGCTTCGTGCAATTCTGTGACAAAGCCTTCGAAATATCCCTTTCGTTTTCGGGTTGTCTGTACGGAAACCAAATCCCCTGGAACGGCACCTGTTATAAAAACAACACGCCCATCCGGGGCTTTTGCAACTGCCTTACCCTTTGAACCAGCGTCTATAACCCTCAGGCTTTCAAAATGAGGTTTGATTTTTCGTTTTCTCATGAGGCAAAAGTACGTGTTTTGTCTTATTGAGAAGGCTAAATATTATTAGGTCGGCCACTCCTTGCGACCCGACGAGAATCAGAGGATTTCTGCCGAAATTTTTGACTGTACCCTTTAAATAATCGTACATTTAGGCCTCTTCGCGGATGATTTCTCTCCCCAAGCAGGAATTGTATTTGAATAATTAAAAATTTCGATTGATGTCTGTTATTGAAAAACTTAGTTCAGCGGAGGCCATAGCTCTTGAGGCGAGGTATGGCGCACAAAATTACCACCCACTTCCCGTCGTCCTCAGCCGCGGTGATGGTGTTTATGTTTGGGATGTGGAGGGGCGCAAGTATTATGATTTTCTTTCTGCGTATTCTGCTGTCAACCAGGGGCATTGCCACCCAAAAATTATTGAGGCCCTCAAAACTCAGGCTGAAACCCTCACCCTGACCTCCAGGGCATTTTACAACGATCAGCTCGGGCCTTACGAGAAATACATGTGCGAATATTTTGGATTTGACAAGGTTTTGCCCATGAATACCGGAGCGGAGGCTGTAGAGACTGCGATGAAATTGGCTCGTAAATGGGGCTATGAAAAAAAGGGCATTCCTTCCAACAAGGCGAAAATCATTGTTTGCCAGAATAATTTCCACGGGCGTACCATTTCTATTATATCCGCGTCCAATGATCCGATCGCCACGGAGAATTTCGGGCCTTTTACCCCAGGCATTACGGCTATCCGTTATAATGACCTAAACGCTTTGCGAGAGGTGATGTCATCGGAAGTCGCTGCGTTTTTGGTGGAGCCTATACAGGGTGAAGCAGGTGTCTATGTGCCCGACCCGGAGTATTTAAAAGAAGCCAAAAAAATATGCGCAGAGCACAACGTGCTTTTCATTGCCGATGAAGTTCAGACGGGAATTGCACGTACCGGGAGATTGCTGGCCAGTTGTGGGGACTGTAGCTGCGAGGATAAGAACTGTTCAGGGGTTCCCGAGGTGAAACCGGATATTTTGATCCTCGGAAAAGCCCTTTCCGGGGGTGTTTTTCCGGTATCCGCAGTTTTGGCAGACGATGAGATTATGGAAGTTATCCGGCCGGGCAACCACGGCTCCACATTTGGCGGAAACCCACTGGCATGTGCCGTAGCTGTTGCGGCCCTTGAGGTCGTACGGGAAGAGAAACTGGCGGAAAGGGCAGACAAACTTGGAAAAATATTCCGGGAAAAGATGGACCAAACCCTTCAGGAAACGAACCTGGTAAAACTCGTCAGGGGTAAAGGGTTGTTAAATGCAATTGTCATAAACGATACGGAAGACAGTTCCACCGCCTGGGAAATTTGTTTGGCGCTGAAAGAGAACGGACTCCTCGCCAAGCCCACCCATGGGAACATTATTCGTTTTGCGCCCCCCCTGGTCATGACGGATGAGCAGTTGGAAGACTGTATTTCTATTATTCGAAAAACGCTTTTTGAATATGAAGCGCAGATGTAAAAAAAAAAGACCGGAGTTTTCGCTCCGGTCTTTTTTTATATCGCTCCTAATTGATTAGGACCGTACTTCTTTAATTCTAGCTTTCTTACCGGTTAAGC
>NZ_JBAVZJ010000049.1:0-3600 GCF_049588695.1 Robiginitalea sp. | reverse complement strand
ATCACGAAGTTGTCGGTTTTCGACTGGTGGATGAAGTGTACGGCGATGTAGGGGAAATAAAGGGGGTCAACGACCAGGCCGCCCAACCGCTGTTTATGGCCAACAAAGATGGAAAATATGTGCTCATCCCGGTAAGTGACGACTTTATCCTTAAGGTGGATCGCCCCGAACGCACGATCCATATTCGAACGCCTGAGGGCTTGATCGACCTGTATCTGGGGGAATCCTAAAAGAACCCCTATTACCCTGTAAATCAATTCGAGTACCGTTTATGAACCCGGACTTTCAATTTAAGGAGTTTCGTATCCGGCAGGAGCGATCCGCCATGAAAGTGGGTACGGACGGCGTGCTTCTGGGTGCCTGGACTTCTTTGTCCCACCATCCGGATACGATCCTGGATATAGGAGCAGGGACGGGCTTGATCGCCCTGATGCTGGCCCAGCGTTCAGGGGCCGAAACCATTGATGCTGTCGAGGTAGAAGGGGCCGCTTTCGAGGAATGCGTCGAAAACTTCGAATCCAGCCCCTGGGGGGATCGATTGTTTTGCTATCATGCGGGCTTTGCAGACTTTGCCCGGGAAATCGAAGACAGGTACGAGTTAATCGTCAGTAATCCCCCTTATTTTGAGTCTCAGGTGGGAGGTGCAGACCCCGCCCGGGATCGCGCCCGCCAACTGGCTTCATTGCCTTTTGATATCCTCCTGCATGGCGTGGGCCAGCTCCTGGCGCCCACAGGCCGCTTTTCATCAATCCTCCCCTTTGCCGCCGAGGGGGCCTTTTTAAAGGAAGCCGATGGGGTGGGGCTCTACCCCTCCCGCATTACCCGGGTCAAAGGAAATCCAAAAGCTCCCATAAAACGAAGCCTGCTTGAATTTACGCGGGAAGCAGGCCCCTGTGAGGAGCATATCCTTACCATTGAAAAGGAGCGACACGCGTATACCCCGGAGTACACCGCCCTAACACGGGACTTTTACCTGAAGATGTGATTTTAGTTTTGGCGAAGGTAGGGCCGCGTCAGGCAGGTGGGCCCGCCCCCTCCCTTGAGGCTGATTTCACTTCCGGCATATGTAATGACCTTGGCCCCCGCGGCTCTTAAGGCGGCCTCAGTTTTCGGATTTCCCTCAGCCATCAGGCATTTTCTGGGGGCCAATGCCAAAACATTACAGCCCAGGGTGTCATACTCCTCCTCCGGAACTTCAACCAGGGTAAATCCCCGGTCCAGCAGTGTATTCCGAAATACAACAGGCATCAAAGGAGAATAGACCACTGCCAGATCCCGGTCCACCGGACTCAGGATGGACATGAGGTGAAATACGTCTGACGGGCCCCGGAAATGTGGGAGGTCGGCGGTGATCACTTCTACCCCCTTCGGGCTCAATAGCCCACGGAGCTGTTCGATACCCGAGGCATTCGTGCGGTAGGTATGCCCTACAGCCAGGGTACGGGTGTCCAGCCAGGCGACATCCCCGCCTTCCAGGGTTCCGGGCGCCTCGATGCTGCCCAGGATGGGCATGCCAAGGGCCTCGTAAAACACCTTGTGGTCTGCGGGCTCATCCCTTCGGGCCGGTTTACCCATCCGGCACAAAATCATCCCATGATCTGTGGCAATGGAGGCATCCCGGCAATAAAGGGAGTCCAGGGACAAACCATCGGTAGACGGCATGGGAAGGATTTCACCGGCCTGTTCCTCCAGTATTTTTTGAAAATTCTGATATTGGAACAGGGCCTTGGTGAAGTCCGGTAGCCCCAGGTAGTTCAGGGATTCCCAGGCATCGGAGAGGTTTTGTTCGCTCCTGAAGGCGTTGGCCACCGGCCGGATACAAACGGAGGCCAGGGGGAGGTATTCGGATTGGGTGGTAAAATTCTCGAGTTTCATTCAGGTGATTTGTTTTTCCATTTCATAAATACATAGACAGGGGTTCCCAACATCAATAAGATAAAGCCCCATAAAACCGAACTTTCCCCGGCGCCGTAGATCCCCCAGAGCGAAAAGGCAAAGGCGAGGCCGCCCAGGGTAAAAATTCCAACCCTCGACCGGTTGCTCTGTGAATTTTCCAGGGATAAAACTACAAAGGCGGCGGAGGCAAAAAGGTATGGGATGAGCACACAGAACGTAGAGAGCAGGATCATAAACCGAAACTGCTCGACCAGCCCTTCTGTATAATTCATCAACACGACCAGGGAACTGAGGGTACTGCCGATAACCATGCCCCATATGGGAACCCCATGTCGGTTTTCCTTCTGGAATACCCCGGGGAAAAGCCGGTCCCGGGCCGTAGCCTCAGCCACCTGGCTTTGGATAAATATCCATCCGTTCAGGGCCCCAAAGGACGCAATCGCCACCCCGGCGGCTACAAATCCTGCCCCAAGCTTCCCGCTCATGATCTCCATGGCATCGGCAAAAGGTGCCGCAGAAACGGAAAGGTCTTGGGCGGGGATCATTCCCATAATAACGACGGTACTGAGGATGTAGACAGCCGTAGTGATCAGGGTTCCCCATAGGGTAGCCATGGGAATTGTCTTCTTGGGATTTCTGACTTTGTCTGAGGGGACGGTGGCACTTTCAAAACCTAAAAACGAATAGAAGGTAAGGGCTCCTGTGGCAGCAATAGCCCCCAGGGAAGAGGTCTCACTGGCGTTAAAAGGGATAAAATTCGCAGGGTCAAAATAAAAGAAGCCCCCTATGATGATCACCACAATGGGCACCAATTTCAGGAGGGTTGTAACGACCTGCATTTTCCCGCTGGATCGCACGCCCAGGGAATTATACCAGGTGAGTCCCCAGATGGTCGCCAGAGAGGCCCCTGCGGCAAAAAGGGAATGGGTATTCAGTACAGGGAAGAACACGCTCATCGCGCTGATAAAGGCAATTGTGATAGCGGCATTGGCGATCCAGATCGAAACCCAGTAGCCCCAGGCGACCAAAAAACCGATATAGTCCCCGAATCCCGCTTTGGCAAAGGCGTAGGGCCCCCCGTTACTATTGGGAATCATTTTCGTAAGGGCACTAAAAACCCGGGCCAGTAGCAAGGCTCCGGCTGCGGAGACTACCCATCCAATAATGCTGATACCCCCAAAACCCGCGAGGGTTGCCGGCATCATAAAAATACCTGCCCCGATCATATTCCCAATGACCAGGGCCGTAGTCATCCAAATACCAAGGGATTGCTTGCCGGAATCAGCGGCCATTAAAAAAGAGGTTTACCGAAAAGAATTCCATATTTTTAAAAGTACAAATAAATCCCAGCCATGGCCCTGAATTTTTCAATAGACCCCGATATCCGAAAGGCAGCCACCCTGCCTGCTTCTTTTTACAGGGATGCTGCTGTGTTTGAGGCCTTGCGCGAAAAGGTTTTTCACCGTACCTGGCAATGGATTGGGGACGACCGGAAGTTGGACGAAAAAGGGTCGGCCCTTCCCTTTATCCTCCTCGAAGGCTTTCTCGATGAACCCATGGTCCTTACCCGGGATGCCTCAGGGGCCCTGCACTGCCTGAGCAACGTATGTACCCACAGGGGAAACCTGGTGGTTGGGGCGGCAGGAAAAACACGGAAACTGGTCTGTGGCTACCACGGACGGCGCTTCGACCTGGACGGTGCTT
>NZ_JBAVZJ010000048.1:0-1623 GCF_049588695.1 Robiginitalea sp. | reverse complement strand
AGCGGAATACAAGCAAATGGGATTCTCGGATTCCGGGAAACACTTCGGGTTTATCTCCGATGAGGATACCACCAAAGTACAGGTGCGTCCAAGCCGTTTGTACTACTGGAACGATGCTATGGAGAATGCGGAAGTTGTGGCCGGACCGGGAAGGCAAGTATCGGGGTTACTTCCTTCAAAATACGCGAAAGTTCACTTTTCTGAAAATGATTCCAGAATGTATTTTGGCCTCGCAAAGCCCCGGGTACTTCGGGATACTTCTTTGCTCGAGGAGGAAGTTGTAAACGTAGAGGTGTGGACCTACGACGAACCCAGACTGTACACGGTGCAGGAAATACAGGTGAAGAACGATTCGATTTCCAATTTTACGGCGGCAATGCACCTGCCTTCTCGTAAAGTTTATCCGTTGGCGTCAGAGGCCTACCCGGATATTGACCTTGGTGATGAGGGCAATGCTCCTTTTGCCCTGGTCAGTACAAGTACTCCCTACGATCTGCAGCGACAATGGACGGGGCGGACCACCCGGGATTACGCCCTGGTAAATATTGCCGACGGATCAAAGAAAGAGGTGTTAAAGGGCGTGTCTGGCCCTGTGGATTTAAGTCCGAAAGGGGAATATATCTTCGGGTATCAGTCTACGGACAGTACGTGGTTTGCCTACAATGTGGCTGCCGATATGCGAAAAGACCTGACCTTGGGAAAGGTCTTCTACAACGAACTGCACGATAGCCCAAGTTTGCCCCGGTCCTACGGATCGGCCGGATGGACTGAAAAAGACGAAGCGCTTATCCTCTACGATCGATACGATTTATGGAAGTTTGATCCCGACACCGGGGTGGGGGAGCGACTTACCAAGGGGCGGGAAACTAAAACGGAATACCGGTATGTTTCCCTGGACAAAGAACAGCGCTATCTGGATTCCAAAGGGGAGTGGCTGCTTACCACTTTCAATGAGGAAGACAAGAGCAGTGGGTATGCGCTTTTGGACCCCAGGCGTAAAACAGTAAAACCACTGCTGGATGGGCCGTACCGGTTCAGCACTCCGGTAAAGGCGAAAAATGCCGACACCTATATGTTTACCCGGGAGTCTTTCGAAGTTTTCCCTGATATCTGGGCCAGTGAAGCTGATTTTCAAAAGGCTGTCCAGATCAGCAGGGCGAACCCCCAACAGGAGGAGTATCGCTGGGGAACCATAGATCCGGTGCAGTGGACTTCCCTGGATGGAGAACAGTTATCGGGCATGTTGGTAAAACCTGAAGGCTTTGACCCTTCGAAAAAATACCCGATGATCGTCAATTTTTACGAGAGGAGCTCAGATGGGTTGCACAGACACAGAGCACCATCTCCCGGGCGCTCCACCATCAATTATGCCTTTTATGCCAGCCGGGGGTACCTGATCTTTAATCCGGATGTGCACTACCGGATCGGGTATCCCGGGGAGAGTGCTTACAATTGCGTGATTCCCGGGGTTACAGCCCTGATTGAAAAAGGCTTTGTGGACAAGGACAATATTGGGGTACAGGGGCATAGCTGGGGCGGATATCAGATCGCTTACCTGGTGACCAAAACAGATATGTTTAAGGCAGCTGAGGCCGGGGCCCCGGTACCTAATATGATTAGTGC
>NZ_JBAVZJ010000047.1:0-5953 GCF_049588695.1 Robiginitalea sp. | reverse complement strand
GTAATGCATGCCGAGCGCATGGAGATTCTGGAGGATACCCTTGTGGACATCAAATTTTCCGGGATTTCCTGGAAGGGGCAGGAAGGTTTTTACTACTCCAGTTATGACAAACCTAAAGGCAGTGAGCTTTCGGCCAAAACAGATCAGCACAAGGTATATTACCACAAAATGGGTACGCCCCAGGCAGAAGATAAACTTATTTATGGAGGTATCCCTGAGGAAAAGCACCGATATGTAGGGGCGAGTGTCAGCGAAGACGACCACTTCCTGGTGATTTCGGCTTCCAATACAACTTCCGGAAATAAGCTCTTCCTCCAGGACCTCACGATGGAAGATGCCCCAATAATTCCCATCCTCAATCACGAGGACAGCGACAGCTATATGATTGACAATGTAGAATCTAAACTCTATATCGTCACAAACCTCGACGCTCCGAACCAACGAATCATTACAGTGGACGCCGCCCGACCCACTCCTGAAAACTGGGTGGATTTTATTCCCGAAACCGAAAATGTATTAAGTCCCGGTACGGGAGGTGGGTATTTCTTCGCAGAGTATATGGTAGACGCCCTATCGAAGGTCCTTCAGTATGACTATGAGGGAAATCTGGTTCGGGAAGTGAAATTACCGGGTATGGGCAGTGCCGGGGGCTTTCGGGGAAAAAAGGATCAAAAGGACCTCTACTTTAGTTTTACGAATTACAAGACACCGGGATCTTCGTACAAATACAATGTTGAAACCGGCGATTATGAAGTTTACTGGAAACCCGAAATCGATTTTGATCCCAATCAGTATGAATCGCATCAGGTTTTCTATACCTCAGCTGACGGTACCAAAGTACCTATGATGATTACCCATAAAAAAGGACTTGAATTAAATGGCAAGAACCCGACCATTCTCTACGGGTATGGTGGGTTTAACATCAGCCTTACCCCCAGCTTCAGTACGGTGAATGCCATTTGGCTGGAGCAGGGAGGGGTCTACGCCGTTCCCAATTTAAGGGGTGGGGGAGAATACGGCAAGGACTGGCACAATGCCGGGACTAAAATGGGCAAACAAAACGTCTTTGATGATTTTATAGCGGCAGCCGAGTACCTGATTCAGGAATCCTATACGAGTCCGGAATACCTGGCGATCCGGGGAGGCTCCAATGGAGGACTTCTGGTAGGTGCCGTAATGACCCAACGCCCGGACCTCATGAAAGTGGCGCTCCCAGCCGTAGGGGTACTGGACATGTTGCGGTACCACACCTTTACCTCCGGGGCAGGCTGGTCCTATGATTATGGCACCTCCGAGGACAGCGATGAAATGTTCCAGTACCTGAAAGGGTATTCCCCCCTCCACAATATCAAAGAGGGGGTAGCCTATCCTGCTACCCTCATCACGACGGGGGATCACGACGATCGCGTTGTCCCGGCCCATAGCTTTAAATTTGCGGCTACCCTGCAGGAAAAGCACGCCGGTTCGGAACCCGTTTTGATACGGGTAGAAACCAATGCCGGACACGGTGCGGGCACCCCCATAAGTAAGACTATAGAACAGTACGCAGATATTTTCGGGTTTACACTTTACAATATGGGGTTTGAATCCCTTCCGAATAAGGCTGTATCTAAAGACTTTAAAGAATAATAACCCGTTGTAAATAAAAATCCGCTGCCAGACGATAGCGGATTTTTTCAATTATGCTCGAAGTAGACCATCTCTCATTCAGCTATGGCAACCACTCCGTTCTGGAGGACCTGAGTTTCAGGGTCTCCCCCGGGGAGTACCTCGCTGTTATGGGAGAGAGCGGTTGTGGTAAAAGCACCTTGCTCAAACTGCTTTATGGGGCCCTCCCCTTTGAAGGGGGTCGTATTCGGTGGAAGCAACACCCGATAAAAGGCCCCGAATACCAACTAGTGCCCGGAGGGGAATTTATAAAATACCTGGCGCAGGACTTTGATTTAATGCCCTATGCCACTGTGGCTGAAAACCTACAGAAGTTTCTCTCGGCTGCTGAACCCGAAGAAACGAATGCCCGGATCGCAGAACTCCTGAACACCATGGACCTCGAACCATACCGGGATGTAAAGGTAAACCTGCTCAGCGGGGGAGAGCAGCAAAGGGTGGCCCTCGCGCGGGTTTTAGCCCGCAGGCCCGAAGTGTTGCTGCTCGATGAGCCTTTCAGTCATATCGATCACTTTCGTCGCAACAAGCTCAGGCGGAACCTTTTCGGTTTCCTGAAAAGTGAAAAGATCAGTTGTATTTGCGCCTCCCATGACTATCACGATGTACTCCCTTTTGCAGATCGCATTATGGTTCTGCGGGATCGGGATATCCTGGATCTTCGCCCCACTGCAGAACTCTTCGAAAAACCGAGGAAGTTGTATACTGCCGAACTGCTGGGAGAAGCCAACCTGGTGCCTATAGAAGTGCTGAAATCTTACGCCTCCACAACGCGAAATATCATTGTGTACTCCCATGAATTCCGGATGTCGCGGAAATCCGGAATGCCCGTGACCGTTAAGCACACCTACTATTTTGGGAGCCACTACCGGATTTATGGTATTATGGAATCCGGCAAAGGCGTGTATTTTGATACAGAAAGTCCGATAGAAAAAGGCAAAAAGATCTATCTGAATGTCTCTCTTGAAACCATTAACAAACGCATGCCAATCTAAAGGGTGTCATGCAAAGAACAGAGAGAGGATAAAGACGCCAATGGCAGCACTTGTGCCCAGGAGAAATGTGCCTCCTCCAAAGAGTTTATAGCCGGTGCGTACATCCATCCCGCTCATTTGAGTCACCACCCAGAAAAAACTGTCATTGGCGTGCGATATTACCGAAGAGCCGGCCCCGAGGGCAACTACGGCCAGGGCTTTCTGGGTTTCAGATTCCAACCCAAGGGCGGGCATCATCGGGAAAAGGATGGATGCCGCAGTGATCAGCGCTACGGTTGAAGAACCCTGGGCCGTTTTCAGCACCGCCGCCAGTACAAAAGGCAAAAAAATACCCAGATTATAGGAAACCAGGCGATTTCCCAAAGTTTCAGCAATCCCGGACTCCTGCAATACGGTTCCAAAAATTCCGCCGGCCCCTGTAATCAGCAAAATAGAGGCGGCATCCCGTATCGCCTGCCCTACCCATCCGTCCGAAGCCAACATGTGTGTATTGAGCTTTGGAGGGAGAAGCAGACAAAGGAGAAGCCCGATCATCAGGGCAATTACAGGCTCACCCAAAAAAGCAATCCACGCGTATCCCATATTTGAAGTATCACCCGCCCCGAAGGCCGATTTTAATACGATCAACAGGATAGGTACAACAATGGGCAATACAGCTAAAACAAAGGGTGGGCGATACCCAGTTTCAGTATTGGAGACCGTGGAATTTTCGAGAATTGGTTCAGGTTGAATCTCAGTTTTGGAGGCCACACGGCTGGCGAACCAAACGGATACGGCCAGCGCCAGGAGGCTTACCGGCAGCGCAAATAGTATGACCAGGCCAAGGTCGGCCTCCAGGATTCCCGCAGCGGCAATGGGCCCTGGAGTAGGGGGTACCAGGGTATGGGAAACCATCAACCCCAGCCCCAGGGCAATAGCACCTCCGGCCAGGGACACCCCTGTCTTCCGACTCATACTCTTACCCAGGGGGTCCAGGAGCATAAAACCACTGTCTGCAAAGACAGGAATTGAAACAATATATCCGAGCAGGCCCATCGCCAATGGAATGCGCTTACTTCCAATCCACGACAATACTTTATCTGCTATTGCCCGGGCGCCTCCGGTATGCTCGAGAAATGCCCCGATCATAACGCCGAGGACTATGATTAACCCTATCTTTCCCATAGTTCGCCCGAATCCCTCATTCACAGCATTGACCAGGGCCTCGAGGGACATGCCCGCAAACCCGCCATACCCCATAGAGACCAGCAGCAGCACCAGGAAAGGATGTACTTTAAGCCGGGTGGTCATCCAGATAATCAGCAGTACGGCTACGAGTAAGTAAATAAGTTCCAAAGTGTTCGTGTTTACAGAATATCAAGTTTGACGGTTCGCTATAGAATCAAAGTGAAAAACCCCGCTCCGTGTTCAGTCCCCGGATTTAAGCTTCAGCCAAACCAGCCAGCTCCATCCCAATATGACTTCCAATGGCCACACCCATACCTCCGAGCCGGACGCCACAGGCTACATTATCCGAGAACTTTGTGACAATAGGTTTTTTCTGCGGCCCAACACCCATAATACCACTCCACCGATGTGCGATTCGAAATGGGATCCCGGGGAGTATAACCTGCCTTAAGAGTTCTTCCAAAGACTCTTGTATCAGCGGTGTTTGCCCGAACTCCCCGGTAGTTTCCCCTTCCGGGTCGAGGTTCCGTCCCCCGCCCAGCAATACCTGCTGCCCCACATTCCTAAAGTAGTAAAAGCCTTCGTCCATATGAAATGTGCCCTTAACAGGCAGTCCGGGGATCGGTTCCGTGATCAAAACCTGGGCCCTTGCGGGTTTTACTTCAGCCACGCCCAAATTTCCTGCAAAGCCATTGGTGGCTATCAATAATTTTCGCGCCTTAAAATCAAAGTGATTTGTCGAGACCGCCACCCCCTCCCCCAAATCGGTATATTCAGTGAGTGCCACCCCATTGAGAATGAGGATCGGTTGAGGTCCTCCCTGCACTTTATGAAGCAGCGCCTGCATCATTTTACCCGTATGGAGCTGTCCTTCCAAAGGATTTAAGATGAGCTTCGGCAGGATATTCGCAAATCCAAACTTATTCGGGGCCGGACGAAAACAAGTTTGCCCGAAAACCGGTTCCAAAAGGGCATTAACGCGGTCCATTTCATTCATACACCGGTCGAAAACAGCCGTATCCGTTTCCCGAAAGACCTCATATCCGCCCCAGGGTTTGTAATCAAGGGCCTTATCTCCCAACCTTTCACGTAAGAGCTGGATTCCCTTCCAACGTTGTAAAACTAAAGCCGAAACGGTATCGTCACTATGGTGGTTGAGGTCTGAGAGAATTTCAGTAAGGCTGCCAAAGCAGGCAAACCCGGCATTCTTGGTGCTGGCACCCTGTGGAAAAACACCTTTTTCGAGGATAAGGATACGTGCCCGGGGATGGGCTCTACGAAGTTCCAGGGCACAACTCAGTCCCGTAATCCCACTACCCACCACACAGAAATCGAGATCGTCCAGCCAGGTTTTCAACTCCCAGTAGCTCAATTCCATGCGATTAAAACTTTATGGGTTAGTCCGAGGGGCCTTAAGAGTCTTCGCCCTGGGGTTCCATTACGAAATCTTCCATAAACTTGGTCGTGTAGTTCCCGGCCAGGTAATCCGGGTGGTCCATCAATTGTTGATGAAAAGGAATCGTGGTCTTTACCCCTTCGATCACAAACTCATCAAGGGCGCGCCTCATTTTGTTGATCGCCTCCTCCCGGGTTTGGGCGGTGGTGATCAGCTTAGCGATCATCGAATCGTAATTCGGTGGGATCACATAGCCGCTGTACACATGGGTGTCCAGGCGTACCCCATGACCTCCCGGGGTATGCAGGGTGGTGATTCTGCCCGGTGAAGGCCGAAAGTCGTTATACGGATCTTCCGCATTGATACGGCATTCGATGGAATGGAGCTTCGGGACATAATTCTTTCCGGAAATCGGCACCCCTCCGGCTACGAGGATTTGTTCCCGAATCAGGTCGTAATCGATCACCTGCTCCGTGATGGGGTGTTCCACCTGGATCCGGGTATTCATCTCCATAAAATAGAAGTTCCTGTGTTTATCTACCAGAAACTCTACAGTCCCTGCACCTTCATATTTTATATACTCCGCAGCCATGATGGCCGCCTTTCCCATTTCTTCCCTCAGTTTGTCGGTCATAAATGGAGAGGGGGTTTCCTCTGTCAGTTTTTGGTGGCGCCTTTGTACAGAACAATCCCGTTCTGAAAGGTGACAGGCCTTCCCATACTGGTCGCC
>NZ_JBAVZJ010000046.1:0-4340 GCF_049588695.1 Robiginitalea sp. | reverse complement strand
TCTTTATCTTCTCCTCAGAAAGCCTGCGGAAGACCTATAGTTTTCTGATTGGCAGTATTTTTTCCGGGGTCATCGGGACGGGCTTCTACCCTATTTTCGGGAACCGGGTGTGGTGCCGGTTTGGCTGTCCTATGGCGGCAATACTCGGCCTGCAACAACGGCTCTTCTCCCGCTTCCGTATAACTACTAACGGCGGGCAGTGCATTTCCTGCGGAAATTGCTCCACGTATTGTGAAATGGGTATTGATGTACGCGCTTATGCACAGAAAGGAGCAAACATTGTACGGGCGAGCTGTGTGGGTTGTGGAATTTGTTCAGCCGTCTGCCCGAGAGGCGTGTTAAAGCTGGAAAACGGACCCCTTAAGGGAAGGATTAACCCCAGGGAAGTCCTGTTGGGTAATGACGTCAACCTGATGGAACTGGCCAATCAAAATTCAGATACAGCCTATTGAATCCCACCTGTATTTAAACCTTCCAGAATCTCAATGCAACAGATTGCCCTAATCATCCCAGCGTATAATGAAGAAAAATCCATCGGAAGTGTCCTGGCCGACATTCCGTCAATGGTTCTGGAAACTGTAGTCGTGGATAACAATTCCACCGATGGCACCGCTGAAAAAGCTAAAGCGGGCGGGGCTACTGTACTTCACGAACCCCGGAAAGGCTATGGGTACGCCTGCCTGAAAGGCATTGATTACCTGAGCAAAAGATCCAGGAGGCCTGATATTATCGTATTTATGGATGGTGACTATTCAGATTACCCTGAGGAACTACCCGCCGTAGTTGCCCCGATTTTGGAGGGAGGCAAAGATATGGTCATAGGGGCCCGGGTCAAAGACCTCCGGGAAGAGGGCTCGATGACCCCTCAACAGGTATTTGGAAACGCCCTGGCCACGACCCTGATGAAAATCCTTTTCGGAGCCCGGTATACCGATCTTGGGCCTTTCAGAGCCATCCGGTTTGACGCTTTGGAGTCCCTTGAAATGGAGGATAAAACCTACGGCTGGACGGTCGAAATGCAGCTTAAAGCTTTGAAGAAAAAGCTTGCATATACTGAAGTCCCAGTGCGTTACCGAAAAAGAATTGGGGTCTCAAAGGTCTCCGGCACAGTAAAAGGTAGTATCTTTGCGGGCGTTAAAATCCTGGGCTGGATTTTTAAATATAGTTTAAAATAAAACATGGGAATAACCATTGCTTACATCATTATCGGGATTTATACCCTGTCGCTCCTGCTCATCTTTATGTATAGCCTGGCGCAGCTCAATTTGCTCGTCAACTACCTCGGGCAGAGGAGAAACCAGAAGGAGGCACCGAAATTCAACCTGATGGATCCCCGGGAAATTCCACACGTCACCGTGCAGCTTCCTATTTACAACGAACAATACGTCATAGAGCGGCTGCTGGCCAATATCGCCCTGCTTGAATACCCCAAGAGCAAACTGGAAATTCAGGTGCTCGACGATTCTACGGACGACTCCGTACAGGAAACCGCGGCAAGAATCGCAGACCTGGCGAAGACCGGCCTGGACATTCACCATATTTGCAGGACAAATCGGGAAGGCTATAAAGCAGGGGCACTCAAAGAAGGCCTTAAGATCGCCAAGGGCGAGTTCATCGCCATCTTTGATGCGGACTTTCTGCCTGATGCCGATTGGCTTAAAAAGACAGTTCCTTACTTTAAGGACACAGAGATCGGGGTAGTCCAAACCCGTTGGGGGCATATCAACCGGGATTATTCCACCCTCACCCGCATACAGGCTTTCGCCCTCGATGCCCACTTTACCCTGGAGCAGGTAGGTCGGAATGCCAAAGGGCACTTTATCAACTTTAACGGCACGGCCGGGATCTGGAGAAAAGAGTGTATTCTCGACGCCGGCAACTGGGAAGGGGATACCCTGACCGAAGACCTCGACCTCAGCTACAGGGCACAACTTAAAAATTGGAAATTCAAATACCTCGAGGACGTGGAAACTCCTGCAGAGCTGCCTGTAGTTATCAGTGCTGCCCGTTCCCAGCAATTCCGTTGGAACAAAGGGGGAGCCGAGAACTTCCGCAAAACCGTTTGGAGTGTATTACGGGCCAAGAACATCCCCTTTAAGACCAAATTTCACGGGGTGATGCACTTGCTGAACAGTTCCATGTTCCTCTGTGTATTTCTGGTCGCTATCCTCAGCATACCCATGCTGTACATCAAAAACTCCTTCGGACACCTCGCTTTGGTTTTTGAACTCACCAGTTTCTTTATCGTCAGCACTATCATCCTTTTTATTTGCTACTGGTTTACCTACAAAAGCATTCAGGGCAGCGGGCTGGACAATTTTGTATCGTATATTAAACTGTTTTTTACCTTCTTTTCGGTTGCGCTTGGCTTCTCTTTACACAATACAGTAGCCGTCCTCGAGGGGCATATGGGCAAGCGTTCTGAATTTGTGCGCACCCCTAAGTTCAATATCAACAGTCTTAAAGACAGTTGGAAGGGGAATAAATACCTGGTCAAGAAGGTTTCACCCAATACCATTTTGGAGTTTGGACTGATGTTGTATTTCCTCTTCGGGATGTACAGCGCCATTCCATTGAATGATTTCGGGCTGTTTCCATTTCACTTTATGCTTTTCCTGGGCTTCGGATTTGTATTTTTAAAATCCGTCACTTCCAAAGTTTAATCCGATTCAGGGCCACAGGCCCAGGTCTGAGAAAGCCGCCAAATAAAAGGAAACCCTTATTATCCGGTGAAACTTCAAATTCAGGGTTAGAAAATCCGGGCTTTAATAAACCGTTATTTTTCTTTTTCTTGCAGGAGCTAACCGAACTCCATGATCCGGGCCCTGATTACCTTCTGGAACCTTCACCGCATTTCCATTTTACTGGTCATGGTGGGCCTTGTTTTTTATGGCGTCTTTGGGTATGAACTCAACCGGTCGGATTCCATACGCCTCGTTACGCTTTTTGCGGCCCTGTTTTTCCTATCCTACAAACTGATTCAGTTTGAAAAGTGGAACCTGCGGTTTATGGTCGGCAGTGGATTGATCTTTCGTGCCGTTTTACTTTTTGCCCTCCCCAACCTCTCCCAGGATTTTTATCGGTTTATCTGGGATGGCAACCTCATCCTGGAAGGCCTGAATCCGTATCTGCTGACTCCGGATGAATGGATGACCCGGGGCGGACCTGCATTCCCGGCCGCATCTGAACTCTACCAGGGCATGGGAAGTCTCAGCGGTGCCCATTACAGCAATTATCCGCCAGTCAACCAGTATTTCTTTGCGCTGTGTGCCTATCTGGGTGGACAGACCATCCTCGGGTCCGTAATCAGTATGCGCGTACTGATTGTGCTGGCCGATCTTGGGATCGTGTACTTCGGCAGGCGCATCCTGAAAAAAATCAATCGGGCACCCCACCTGATTTTCTGGTACTTCCTGAACCCTTTGGTGATTATAGAGCTCACGGGCAACCTCCATTTTGAAGGCGTCATGTTGTTTTTCTTTGTCCTGGCCATGTTTCTGATCGTCTCCGGGAAGTGGTTCCTGGCAGTGATTCCCTATGCGTTTTCGATAGGCATCAAACTGATTCCCTTGCTTTTTTTGCCTCTTTTACTGCCCTTACTCGGATGGAAAAAAGTATCGGGATTCTATATGGGTGTGGCCCTTGTGCTTGGGGTAATGCTATATCCCCTCTATTTTCCTGAATTTTCGGACCACTACAGCCAGACATTGCGTTTGTGGTTTTCCAATTTCGAGTTCAATGCGAGTATATACAACCTGACCGAATTGGTGGCTGTAAGCCAGGGAGCAAAACCATGGGAATTTATTAAACAATACGGGGCAATCATCCCGGTTATTACCGCAGCAACCACACTGATCGTCTGCACCCACCCCATCGTCAGGCTTTCAAAATACTGGTTCGGCGCCGCCCTGCTGGTCATTTGCGTGTATTATTTTTTAGCGACTACCGTACACCCCTGGTATATTATTTTTCCCCTCCTGCTCAGCACCTTTACAAATTTTAGGTTTATGTACCTCTGGTCGGCGACCATTGTGCTGAGTTATATGGCCTATGGGGTGGAAGGGGTGGAAGAAAGGCCCTGGGTTTTAGTTGTTGAGTATACCGCGGTCTTTGGATTTCTTATTTATGAAATCATCAGAAATAAACGCAATCTCTCGGCTATTGCCAAAAACCAGGTGAGAACCCCTGCCGATTAAATAATATTTGTACATTTGGGATAAGATGATCTACCAGTCTCCTTTTTCATTGAATCTGACCGGGCTTTACCCGGGAATGTTGCGGCGCCTCCGCCTCCGCCCGTAAGGGTGTCTCTCTGTTATGGAATTAGGTGAGTCCAATTC
>NZ_JBAVZJ010000045.1:0-4889 GCF_049588695.1 Robiginitalea sp. | reverse complement strand
GCTTCGGCGCTTACGTCCGTAAAGGTATCCCCATCGTTTCTGAGGAGTTTATCTCCGGTATCGTAATCGCGCTCGTAACGGAGGGAAGCTTTCCCATAGGAATCCTGCGTATGTACGGCGTGGTTCAGCAAGTAGATATCCAGATCACCGTCGAGATCGTAATCCAGAAAGGCGGCGTTGGAACTAAAGGTGTCAAAATCCAGGCCATAAGCCCCGGCCTTTTCGCTAAAGGTCCCGTCTCCGTTGTTGATAAAGAGTTCGTTGTGGCCGGTAAAACCATTGATACCAACCACCGCGCAGACGTAGATGTCCAATAAGCCATCTCCGTTTACATCGCCCATCACAGCACCCGTATTCCAACTACTATTTCCCTTTACCCCTGCCTCTTCGGTAATGTCTTCAAATTTCATCCCGCCCAGGTTCCGGAACAGTTTGTTTCCCACCTGGTTCCCGGAGAGGTAAATATCCGGAAGGTCGTCCCCGTCGATATCTCCAATGGCCACCCCCCCTCCGTTGTAGAAATAAAGGTAGTCCAGGATGTTCAGCGCATCTGTTTCCGTGAGTTCATTGGTAAAATACACTCCGGTCTCTGCAGCACCGGGCGCATCAAACATATCGCCCCCTTGCCGACATCCGGACAATAATACCGCCAGGGCACTTCCTATTACAATTGCTCTATTCATCCAGTTTAAAGATTCTGGGTTGGTCTTCATTCAGGGCAACCACCAGGTAGGTTTTACCGTCTCGGTCACGGATCGGCTCGATATACTTTACCTCTCCCCTCACAAAAAATCCGCTTTGGTCGTATTGCTGCCATTGGAAACCTAGATTTCCATCCCCCAGTAGCACATTGCCATACCCTGCATCCAGTCGTGAAAACTGGGGCTTGAATTCGTGTTTGTTACCGCCCATGATAAGGTCCAGGTGACCATCGTTATTGACGTCCATACAAGCGATCCCACAGATGCAGGACAGTTGCACCCTTTCGGGTAATTTTTGTACCCGGAATTTCCACCCCCCTTCATTGATAAGCAGTACAGACTCCGAGATATTGACCTCTTTGACAATGGAATTGGCAACCACTTCCGGGGGAAGAAGCTCCTGAATTGTTCGTTTGGCATATACTGAGGCCCGGAGGTTTTCCTTTTTAAGGGAAACCAGTTGGCCGGTCAGTTCTTTTTTCATGTGTATCGGGTAGTCCCTGCCGTTTTCCTGTACTGTGATGATTTGCTCCAGGGTCCCGTTGTTGTCAAAATCGTTGACCCACATTTTCATCGGGCTTCCGGGTTTTGGGCGGTAGTGCATATTTAACCCGTCATTACCCAGTATCAGGTCCTGGTCTCCGTCACCGTCAAGGTCTGCCGCCGTGACCGTATTCCACCATCCCCTAAGGCTGTCCAGCCCGGTATTCCACTTCGCCAGCTTCCTCCCGTTATTTCGATAAATCTTGGGGCTGTCCCAGTCTGTAGTTACAAACAGGTCATTTTTACCATCCCCATCCAGGTCAGTCCATACAGAAGCCGTCACCATGCCCGTATCTTTCATGTCGTTGGCCAGGCGCTCGGTCGCATCCCGGAAAGTACCATCCCCCTGGTTTTCAAGCAGGAGGTGGTTGGGGTTGACCCCATAAATACCCACAACAGACCTTGAACCTATAAATACATCCATATCCCCATCCCCGTCAAAGTCTTCCGGACTCACAGTAGACATGTTTTTAAAGGAAGTAGGTAAGTCCGTAGCTGATTTTTGAAAATTTCCCTTGCCGTCATTCAGATAGAGCCGGGGTCTGTACGTCCGGTTTTTTCCTGCCTGATTCCCTCCGGCGGCCACAATAAGGTCGAGGTCCTCATCCCCGTCGGCATCGAAAAATGCGGCTGCCGTATCTTCAAAGGAGGCATCTGCCTGAAAAGCAGGTACAGCATGTTGTCGCAGTTTTCCCCCGCCCTGATGGAAGTAGAGCACGGCAGACTGCCCGGTTCCGCCACCAAAAAAGATATCCTCATGCCCATCTCCATTGACATCCCCCGTGGCCAGGGCCGGTCCTTCCTGGGATAATTTACTGTAAATCAATCCTTCATGGTCAAAATCATTGTAATTGTCTTCTTCGTGTTCCTGCAGGTTTTTCAGGGGAATTTCACTCAAATATGGAGTTGCACCTTTATCTGACGACGGGAAGTACCTGTCGTTTGCCTGCCCCTGTTCGAAGACCAGTTCCTGATTTACAGCAACATTGCGGAGCACCTCGGTCTTGTCATTTGGCCAAAGGACCCGCAGGGAGTCTAAAACCGGGGCTTTCCCCAACCCGAAGACAAGGGTATAATCCACTGAGGACTGGAAGCCGCGGGAGGGTACAAGATCCTGAACAAGGACTTCGGATCCCTTATAACCGATTACAGTAGCACCTATTGCAAAGGGATTTTGCCCGGAACCCTTGAATTTCATTCGCAAAAAGTTGTTCCCCTGTGTTTGTTGTGTATTGTTCCTGTAGAGATAGGCTTCCATGTTCACATTGTTGATGACCAGGTCCAGATCCCCGTCGTTGTCCAGATCTCCATAAGCTGCCCCATTACTTCGGGTAGGCGTATCGAATCCCCAGGCGCTGTTTTCTTTTGAGAATGTGAGGTCTCCCTTATTCCTGTAAGCGTAATTGGGTTGGGGTTTGATCGGCATTTTCTTAATGATGGAATCGATGGATTCCTTCTTACCTGTAAGGGCCATTTTCTGAATGATCTCATCGGCAAAAAAGTCCACGAAGTCCAGGTCGGTGAGGTCGTGATTGATACCGTTGGTGATAAAAATATCCCGCAGCCCGTCATTGTCCATATCGAAGAGGAGCCCGGCCCAGCTCCAGTCTGTGGCATCGACCCCGCTGTAGTAGGCGATCTCTGAAAACGTCCCGTTCCCGTTATTCAATTGGAGGGTGTTCTGTATGTATTGCTGATAGAAGTCTTTCCCCCTTTTCAGGTCGAAAACCTTATAACCTTCAAATTCCATAACAGACTTGACCCGCTCCTCGGGCTCGGGAAGCATGTCGGTAATAAAAATATCCTGGTGACCGTCGTTGTTAATGTCGCCGATATCTATACCCATGGCCGAAAGGCTAAGGTGGTTGGTCCACTCCTTGATTTGTTCTGAGAACGTACCGTCCCCGTTATTGATATACAGGTAATCCCGCTCATAGAAATCGTTGGATACATAAATATCCGGGTACCGGTCCTGGTTGAAGTCTGAAACCATCACCCCAAGTCCAAACCCGATCAGGCTGCCATAAATCCCAGCCTCCTCGCTTACATCTACAAATTTACCGCCATCATTGCGCAGGAGCATATCGCCCACACCCCTGAAGATATGGGGTACTCCTTCCCAGTCCTGAGCCCGTACTTCCCGTTGTTCGGCGTATCCCAGACTGCTGACGGGTATATTGCTATTGTTCAGTATATAGGCGTCCAGGTCTCCGTCCTTGTCGTAATCAAAGAAAGTGGCGTGGGTGGTAAAGCCCGTTTTGGCAAGGTTGAATTCCCCGGCCCGCTCGGTAAAGGTCAGATTGCCGTTGTTGATGTACAGGTCATTGTCGTGGTTGTTCCCTTCCAGGTTCCCCGCGTTACTGACATAGATATCCAGCAAGCCATCGGCGTTCACGTCGGCCATGACCACCCCGGTGGACCAGGGCTTGTTACCCAGAACCCCGGCACTCTCGGAGATATCCTCAAACTCAAAGTTACCTTTGTTCAGATAGAGCCGGTTCGGAACCATATTCCCGGTCAGAAAAAGATCCGGTAAGCCGTCGTTATTGATATCCCCAATAGCAACGCCCCCCCCGTTGTAAAAATTCCGGTATTTGAAAATATTGAAGTTTTTCTGGTTTTCGACAGCGTTTACAAAATCCACACCCGTACTGTCCGGGGGCATGAGTGTAAACAGGGTAGGGCTCGCCGTTTCGGCCAGGGCCCTTTCTTTTTCCTGCTCTGTACAAGAGCCCAGCAAAAGAAGGCAGGCGAGGCCTAAACCGCGGATATACTGTATCGATTTATTCATGTTGTGATAGAAATATGGGAGCATCGTTATTCCTCCCGATGACAAAGTGTTCTTTATTTTCAATTCGAAGCGGCTCAATGACCCGTCCGGCACCTGAGACGGGAAGTGCCAGTTCAGGGACCCATGAAAAGGAGCCTCCCCCGTCATTTTTCAGGACCAACCCCTGTAATGCGTCCAGGCGCCCCAATTGGGTACTCATCTCGTGAAGGTTCCCGATCAGGATCAGGTCTGAATCTCCGTCCCCGTCCAGATCCTCCGGGAGAAAATCGTAAATAACGGAAGCCTGCCCGATATTGGGTAATGGGATTTTTTCAAACTGCCCGTGCCCATCGTTTAGAAAGACACAGCTCCGGAGCTCAAATACTCGTTTTTTTTCGGCCTTTTCCAGGGCTTCGGAACCAAAAAGTTCTTCCAGGGTGGCCCCGGCGAAGTCGCGATAGGTCCGGAATTTTTTATTCAGGAAAGGCATCTGTTTCCCGAGTTCATCCCGGGAGGCAAATGGCGTTTCCACGCCCTTGTGGAAATACGTCACTACCGGTTCTACAGAGCCGTTTTCGTCAAAGTCGCTCCGATAAAGTGTCAGGGGGGTATCGGGGCTGGCCCTGAATTTGCTGTTGAGCCCCCAGTTGCCTGCGATCAAATCCAAATCTCCATCCCGGTCTATATCGGTAACCTCGATACAATTCCACCAGCCATTAGTGGCATCCAGGCCATTATCGGTCTTCCTTTCCCATCCCGATCCGGTATCGTAAAAAACAGCAACCGGACCCCAATGGCCTGCTACCACCAGATCGGTGCGCCCGTCTCCGTTGAGATCGGCCCATCCAAAGTCGTCGATGGGGCCATAAGCCTGC
>NZ_JBAVZJ010000044.1:0-2435 GCF_049588695.1 Robiginitalea sp. | reverse complement strand
TAATTGGAGGCTA
Source organism: Robiginitalea sp. (assembly GCF_049588695.1). GTDB lineage: Bacteria > Bacteroidota > Bacteroidia > Flavobacteriales > Flavobacteriaceae > Robiginitalea. The sequence continues at coordinate 2,422 of NZ_JBAVZJ010000044.1, read as the reverse complement.
TATCGGATCCCACCACTTGAGTAATGATGTGGCTGTTGACATCAACCCGAAAACAGTCACTGAATTGCAGGGCCTGGGCTTTGAGAGCGCCGGGACGGAGTACTTGCCTGACGAGCTTTTTGACGCGGGTATCTGGACCAATCCCAAAACGATTTTGCTACTGGCCCTTGGCGGCTTTATGGTTGGATTCGGTGCCAGGTACGCCGGCGGATGTACCTCAGGACACGCCATTTCCGGTTTGAGTAATCTGCAATGGCCCTCACTCTTGGCGGTTATCGGATTTTTTGCCGGAGGCATGGTGATGATTTATTTCTTATACCCTATAATTTTTGGATGATGCGCAGTCTGATTTACCTTCTTATTGGAATATTTTTTGGTATTACCATGTTTAAGTCTGAAGCCGCCAGTTGGTTTCGTATTTATGAAATGTTTAAGTTCGATGCCTTCCATATGTACGGCATCATCGGGACGGCAGTAGTGCTCGGTGTGCTCATCGTTCAGGTGATTAAGCGCTTTAAGATCAAATCCTTTTACGGGGAGCCTATTGAATTTCAACCCAAAGAAAAGAGCGTCCCGCGCTATATCATAGGCGGGTTTATTTTCGGATTGGGATGGGCCCTTGCCGGCGCCTGCCCGGGGCCTATGTTTACCCTGGTCGGGGCTGGTTACCTTCCGATCCTTATCGTGATCGCAGGGGCGGTTGCCGGCACCTGGATGTATGGCCTTCTCCGGGATAAACTCCCGCATTGACCCTTAGCGTAACAGCAGGAGGATAGCACCCAGAGCGGTGACAAAGAGGATTAGTCTCCGGTAGAAACTTTCGCGGATCAGGCGTACGATGCGGACCCCTGCGAAAAGGCCGAGGACAACCCCGGGGAGTAACCACAGGTCTGTCCGGATCACCTGCAGGTCTATGGTCTCCCAGACAAAGATGTGTAAAGGGAGTTTCAGCCAGTTGGTCAATAGAAACAACCAGGCAGCGGTTCCTATGAATTCATTCTTGGGAAGGCGCATGGCTAGAAAATAGAGGTTGGAAAACGGACCGGCCAGGTTCCCGATCATCGTAGTAATCCCGGCGGTCAACCCCATAAATCCGGCAAAAGCCGGGTGTTGGGGGACGCGCTTGGATCGGCGTAAATCCCACCAGACCATAAGCAGCACACTTCCCAGGATAATCCCGGCCATGGCCCATTTAAAAACGAGCTCCGGCAAGTCCTGGCCCACCCATGCGCCCGCCAGGATCCCCAGGACCATCCAGGGTAAAAAGCGTTTTAAAAGATCCCATCGGGCGTGCCTGTTATAGTATATGACGGCGAAGAGGTCCCCGAACATCAGCAGGGGCAGGATCTGCCCGGTAGACTGTCGGGCACCAAAGGCCAATGCCATCAGGGTCACTGCGAAAATCCCACTCCCTTTGAGTCCCGCCTTAGCCAGTCCCAGCACAAATGCACCGGCTAAGGCGATCGCATAGGGGGCCAAAGCCTGTTCTGGCTGAAACAGGGAGTGAAACATAGGGTTGAGGAATCAGGTCTAAAGGTATTTTAAAAATATGATATCTTTAGCCGGTAACGCCAACCTAAACGATGCAACTCACCACCCTGGACTACGCCCTTATCATAGGGTTCTTTACACTGGTACTTGGAATTGGAATCGGGGTTTCCCGTAAATCCGGTAAAAGCACCGCCGAGTATTTTTTATCGGGCAGGAGTATGCCCTGGTGGCTCTTGGGGTTTTCCATGGTCGCCACTACTTTTTCTACGGACACCCCCAATCTGGTCACAGATATCGTCCGGACTAACGGGGTCTCCGGGAATTGGGTATGGTGGGCTTTTCTGCTCACCGGGCTACTGACGGTTTTTGTTTATGCAAAATTGTGGCGGCGCTCCGGGGTAGCCACCGATATGGAGTTCTACGATCTGCGCTATGGGGGTAAACCCGCACATTTTCTGAGGGGTTTCCGGGCCGTATACCTGGGGGTAATTTTTAACATCCTGGCCATGTCTGCAGTAACCCTGGCAGCCATAAAAATCGGGCAGGTCATGTTGGGGCTCAGCCCCGTACAGACCGTATTGATCGGTGGGGTTATCACAGTAGTTTTTAGTGCAGCAGGTGGGTTTCGGGGGGTGGTCTATACGGATTTCCTGCTTTTTTTTGTAGCTATAGCCGGTGCAGTGGGCGCAGCCGTGTACCTGGTCAATATTCCGGAGGTCGGGGGGGTGAGCGCCCTACTCGAACATCAGAACGTGGCGGGCAAGCTCTCTATCCTGCCGGATTTCTCCGATACAGAAGCGCTTATTGGTATTTTGATCATTCCCCTGGCCGTTCAATGGTGGAGTGCCTGGTATCCCGGTGCAGAGCCCGGGGGTGGGGGGTATATCGCCCAGCGTATGCTGGCGGCTAAAAACGAAAACCACGCCATTGG
>NZ_JBAVZJ010000043.1:0-10207 GCF_049588695.1 Robiginitalea sp. | reverse complement strand
CGTCCCAGGTTCCTTAACCCTGATCGGAGGCGAACCGGGTATTGGGAAAAGCACCTTAATGCTCCAGACCGCGGTCCGATCCGACCGCAAAACACTCTATATTTCCGGAGAGGAAAGCCAGGGGCAGATTAAAATGCGCAGTGAGCGGATAGCCCCAGCCACAGATTCCTGTTATATCCTGACCGAAACCCTTACCCAGAAAATATTCCGACAGGCGGAAGCCCTCCAACCGGACTTGCTTATTGTTGATTCCATTCAAACGCTTCATTCCGATTATCTGGACGCCTCCCCGGGAAGCGTCTCGCAAATCAGGGAATGTACAGCAGAACTTATTCGGTTCGCCAAAGCCTCAGATACTCCTGTGGTCCTTATCGGCCATATCACCAAGGATGGGAGTATTGCAGGTCCTAAGATTCTGGAACATATGGTGGATACGGTCCTTCAATTTGAAGGAGATCGCAATCACGTCTTCAGGATTCTCCGGGGATTAAAAAATCGCTTTGGTTCTACCGCAGAGCTGGGGATATATGAAATGCAGGCCAATGGACTGCACCCGGTGGCAAACCCTTCCCAATTGCTCTTATCCAAGAACACTGAGTCGCTCAGCGGCACCGCAATAGCCGCAACCCTTGAAGGGGTGCGTCCGCTCCTTATCGAGATCCAGGCCCTGGTGAGTTCTGCCGTCTATGGAACACCTCAGCGCTCGGCGACAGGTTTTCCACCCCGCCGTTTGAACATGCTACTGGCTGTCCTTGAGAAAAGGGCCGGTTTTAAGCTGGCTGCCAAGGATGTTTTTTTAAATATCACCGGAGGAATTCAGGTAGATGATCCCGCCATAGACCTGGCCGTACTGGCTGCGATATTGTCGAGCAATGCAGATATTTCGATTCCCAGTGACTGGTGTTTTGCGGCTGAAGTGGGCCTTGCAGGCGAAATCCGTCCGGTCCCGCGCATCGGCCAGCGGATCACCGAGGCTGAAAAATTGGGCCTTTCCGCTATATTCGTCTCCTCCCACGCCTCAGTTCCGGATAAAAGCCATGCCATAGATGTGCGGCGGGTCGCCCGGGTTGAAGATGTGGTCCGTTCCCTTTTTGGCACAGCTTCTTAGGGTATTCCGATTTTTATTCAAACCCACAGAGTTGTCAAGGAGCTGGATTGGGTATCAGCTTGTGTACTTCTTCAATTTCGGAAAAGACCTCCGGACTCAATTCAATATGGATACTGCCGATATTCTCCCTTAACTGGTCGAGGGTTGTAGCCCCGATAATATTGCTGGTGAGAAAGGGCCGGCTATTTACAAAGGCGAGGGCCATCTGAGCGAGGGTGAGCCCATGCCCCTGAGCAATTTCAGCATAGGCCCCAGTAGCCTCTACTGCCTTTGAATTGCTGTAACGGTTGTAATTGGGGAAAAGTGTCACCCGTGCTTTTTCCGGCTTTTGACCCCCGAGGTATTTCCCGCTTAAAGTCCCGAAGCCCAGAGGGGAATAGGCCAGTAAACCCATTTGTGACCTGTGGGATATCTCACTAAGCCCCACCTCAAAGAGGCGGTTGAGTAAACTGTAAGGATTCTGGATGGTTATCATTCGGGGCAGTTCAGCATGGGCATTGGCTTCCTCCAGAAAGCGCATGACCCCCCAGGGTGTTTCATTGGAAAGTCCTACTTCTCTTATTTTACCATCCCGGACCAGGGTCTGGAGGGTTCGCAGAACTTCGTGGATATTGTCGCTCCAGGCCTCGTTTGGATCCGGGGAGAAGCCCCGTTGCCCAAAATAATTGGTGCTCCGTTCCGGCCAGTGCAGCTGATACAAATCGATATAGTCTGTTTGCAGACGTCGGAGGCTGCCTTCTACAGCATCCCGTATGGCCGATGGTTTAAATCCATCAGTACGAATAAAAGCTGTGAAAGGAGCCGGGCCGGCTATTTTGCTCGCAAGCACAATGTTCTGCCGTTGGCCGTTTTTGCGAAACCAGTTGCCAATAATTTTCTCTGTTACTGCATACCGGTCTTTATGGGCCGGAACGGGGTATAACTCTGCGGTATCAAAAAAATTAACCCCCTGATCCAGGGCGTAATCCATCTGGGCTTGTCCTTCTGACTCCGTATTTTGCCGGCCCCAGGTCATGGTACCCAGGCATATACGGCTCACGCGAATATCAGTATTTGGTAATGTAGTGTATTTCAAATCGACGATTCTTTTAGGAATTCAATCCGTTTAACTCAAGTAATATGGGGCAGTGGTCGCTATGGACAGCCCCTGAGAGGATAACCGATCGCTCCAAAGCGCGCTCCAGTGGTTTGGAGACCATACCGTAATCCAGTCGCCATCCCTTGTTCCGGGACCGGGCCCCGGCCCGGTAAGTCCACCAGGTATAGTGGTGGGGGTCCGGATTGAAATGTCTGAAACTGTCGATAAAACCGCTATCTATAAAGTTTCCTATCCATTCGCGTTCCACAGGGAGGAACCCGGAGACATTTTTATTGCGGACCGGATCGTGGATGTCGATAGGCCGGTGGCAAATATTATAATCCCCACAGATTACCAAATTGGGCTTCTCCACTTTCAGGGCGTCTATATAGCCCTGGAAATCATCCATATACTGCAACTTGCGATCCAGTCGGGCGATATTTGTTCCGGAAGGGATATACAAGCTCATCACGGAAACCCCATTAAAATCTGCCCGAATATTGCGACCTTCTTCATCCATATAGGGAATGCCCGTACCTTTAACCACCTGATCGGGCTCGAGGCGGCTTAGTATAGCCACCCCACTGTAGCCTTTTTTTTCAGCGGGGAACCAGTAGTGGTAGGGATATCCGGCTGCGTCGAACAAAGACAAATCCAACTGGTCTTCCTGTGCCTTGATCTCCTGCAGGCAAATGACGTCCGGGCCGGTATTGACAAGCCAGTCGAGAAACCCTTTTCGCATGGCTGCCCGAATTCCATTAACATTGTACGACGCTATTTTCACTTGCAAATTTTGATCAAAAATAGGCATTCCGCTAGAGGTTTTGAAACCCCGGCCGCGGTTTCGGTTTAGAGGGAAGTTCCTACCTTTGAACCCACAGAGCGCAATCTTCCTTAAAAGTGCAGTCCCTCAATGAGAAGTTCCCTTTTCTACTTTTTATTTCCCATAATTCTGGGGCCCGTAACAGCCCTGGGCCAGGAACAGGCGAAAGACTCCGTGACCTATCTGGATGAGGTAATCCTCGGGGTTACACCCGATATATCCTCCCCTTTGGGGATCACCCCTTCGGATGTTTTAACCGAAAACGCCATCTCCACACAAAGCCCCATAGATTTTGCGGGTACCTTGAATCAGATCCCCGGAGTGTATTTTCTCTCCGGAGCCCTGAACACCAATCGGATTACGATTCGGGGCGTTGGGGCCCGAACCCCCTTCGGGACCGATAAACTGAGGATGTATTACAACGATATTCCTGTCACAAACGGAACAGGGGTTTCAGCCCTGGAGGCTTTTGATCTGGAAAACCTAAATACCATTCGGGTAGTCAAAGGGCCAAAATCCGGGAGTTATGGCGCAGCCCTGGGAGGGGCCATTTTACTCCAGTCCGACATTGCGAGACAGGAGGGTACGTTTATACAAAACCGAAGTAGTTTTGGCTCTTATGGACTCTTTAAAAACAACCTGAGTCTGAACCACAACGGAGGAAAGGTTCAGGCAGAGGTCCGGTATAATCGTATGACAACCCAGGGATATCGGGAAAACAACGCTTTCGACAGGGATGGCCTGCTGGTCAATCTCGGGTTGCAAGCCGGAGCATCGCATAAGCTGAATTTGCTGGTAAACTATATCGACTACAGGGCTGAAATACCGAGTTCCCTGGGACTATCGGATTACCTGACTGACCCGACCCAGGCCGCGGCAAACTGGAGAGAGGCCAAGGGCTTCGAAGCAAACAAATACACCCTGGTGGGGCTCTCGGATGAAATTCACTTCAGCCGCGGTTTTAAGAACACCACAAGTATATTTCTCAGCTATCTCGACCACTACGAACCCCGGCCTTTCAATATCCTCGATGAGTTCACCCTGGGATATGGGGCGCGCTCTGTATTCTCTGCAAACCTCAGCGAAGATCCTGATAAGTCCCGTGTCGTTTTTGGGTTTGAAAGCTACCGCGATGAGTACAACTGGTCGACCTTTGAAAACCTGTATCGGGAGAACGATGGCATGGGAAGTCTTCAGGGGGAGCAATTGAGTCGCAATAAAGAATTCAGAAACCAGTTTTACGCCTTTGCCCAATTTCACTGGCAGGTCACTTCACGTTTAAAGGTCCAGGCCGGGCTCACCCTGAACAAAACCACCTATGACTTCCGGGATCAGTTCCGGGAAGGGGATGAGAACCGAAGCGGAACCCGGGATTTCGATCCGATCCTAATGCCGAGTCTGGATTTGAACTATTCGCTTGGCGCGGATTCGCGGATCTATCTGAATATAAGCCGGGGGTTCAGCAACCCGTCCCTGGAGGAGTCCCTAGCCCCCGATGGTGTGATCAACCCCGATATCAGTCAGGAGAAAGGAATAAACTATGAAATAGGGGGGACAGGATTCTTGTTCGACAGCCGCTTGCAGGGCACCGTGGCGCTGTATCAAATGGACATAAAGGATCTGCTGGTCGCCCAACGCGTTGGCGAAGACGAGTTTATTGGCCGTAATGCCGGACAAACCAGACATCGGGGTATGGAAGTTAGCCTTCAGTATTTTATGCGTCCGGGGAATTCGTGGAATGTGAGCCCCTTTCTTTCCTACACCCTCAATGACCACAATTTTGTGGACTTTCAAACCGAAGATTCGGATTTCTCGGGAAACCCGCTGACGGGGGTCCCTAAGCACAGGATCTATGGAGGTCTGCAAATAAACTCGGAATACGGCTGGTTTTGGAATACCAGCTATCAATTCGTGGATGCCATCCCCCTAACGGATAGTACATCCCTGTACAGCGACGCTTACAGCCTGTTGAATACGCAGTTCGGATACCGCACTCAGTGGGGTTCCCGACTGAATATCAGCCTGGAAATGGGTGTCAACAATATTTTCGACACCCTTTACGCCAGCTCAGTTTTAATAAATGCCACGGGCTTCGGAGGTTCCGAACCCCGGTATTATTACCCGGGGAATGGCAGGAATTACTATGTGGGTATCCTCCTATTGTACGCGCTTTAGAGTCCCGATTTTTGTAGCCAATACCTATATCCGACGGCTTGCTGTATCACTTCTTTAAGCTCAGTGATAGGCAGTCTTTTCTGCTCCATGCTGTCGCGCGAGCGCAGGGTAACTGTTCGGTCCTCAAGGGATTGATGGTCTACAGTAATACAAAATGGGGTTCCGGCTGCATCTTGCCTGCGGTAACGTCTGCCGATGGCATCTTTCTCATCATACTGAACCATAAAATCCCATTTTAAATCCGCCACAATTTCATGGGCGAGATCGGGAAGTCCGTCCTTTTTGACTAATGGAAGTACGGCCGCCTTTACAGGTGCAAGTACCGCCGGGAGTTGCAGTACGGTACGGGAAGATCCGTCCTCGAGTTGTTCATCCCGAAGGGCATTTGAAAACACCGCCAGAAACATCCGATCCAGCCCAATGGAAGTCTCAATAACATAGGGCACGTAATGCGTTCCCAGTTCCGGGTCAAAATACTGTAATTTCTTGCCCGAATATTCCTCGTGACTCGACAGGTCAAAATCAGTCCTGGAGTGGATTCCCTCGAGTTCCTTAAACCCAAATGGAAACCTGAATTCAATATCTGAGGCAGCATCGGCATAATGTGCCAGCTTTTCATGGTCGTGGAAGCGATACAACTCCTCGCCCATACCCAGGGAGAGATGCCATTTCATCCGGGCTTCTTTCCAGTGCTCGTACCATTTCTTCTGTTCCCCGGGACGGATAAAAAACTGCATTTCCATCTGCTCGAATTCCCGCATTCTGAAAATAAACTGCCGGGCTACAATCTCGTTGCGAAACGCCTTACCCACCTGGGCAATCCCAAACGGGATTTTCATCCTTCCGGATTTCTGGACGTTGCTGAAATTCACGAAAATCCCCTGAGCCGTTTCCGGCCTCAGAAAAAGTTCCATAGAGGATTCCGCCGTTGCCCCGAGACGGGTGCCGAACATCAGGTTGAATTGTTTGACGTCCGTCCAGTTGCGGGATCCGGAAACAGGACAGGTAATTTCGAGTTCCTCAATCAGGGCTTTCACATCAGCCAGATCCTCTGCTTCGAGGGAGCGACCCATGCGTTTCAAAATGCCACTCGCCTGTTCCTGGTACTTTACTACCCTGGGGTTTGTGCTGAGAAATTGATTCTTGTCAAAAGCATCGCCAAAACGTTTGGCCGCCTTGTTAACTTCCTTGTCAATCTTTTTCTCAATTTTCCCGACGTAATCTTCAATGAGTACATCAGCCCGATACCTTTTTTTGGAATCTTTATTATCGATCAGCGGGTCATTGAAGGCATCGATATGGCCCGAGGCTTTCCAGGTCGTGGGGTGCATAAAAATAGCAGCGTCGATGCCAACGATATTCTCATTGAGCTGTACCATCGCCTGCCACCAGTATTCTTTTATGTTCTTCTTGAGTTCTGCCCCATTTTGTGTGTAGTCGTAAACGGCGCTCAAACCGTCGTAAATCTCGCTGGATTGGGTCACATAACCGTATTCCTTGGCATGTGAAATCACCTTCTTAAAATCGTCTTCTTGATTTGCCATGCGGTAAAAATAGAATATCTCTAATGAAATCAATCTCCTATTTCAGGCGAAATTCAGAGGTGGAGAGTAATTTTTCGTCCTCGAAAACATTCAGGGTATAGATACCTGCATTCAAAGAGCCTTCGGGGACGGTAATAAAATCGCAAACACTCATCTCTTCTCCGGTGAAGACAAGTTCTACTTTTTTGCTATAAACATTTCCATTTACGGCAACAAGTGAGGCATTATCTTCTATAATTGCCATTTCCGGGCTGAGGAACTGGAGGTAAATTACTTTTTCCTCCATCGTGGTATTCGGATTTCCCTTCACCGTAACACACCCTCTGAGTTTAACAATGTTCGCCGCCTTATTTGTTTTCACAGGTCTGTTTCTTCTCAATCGGAATCCGTTGCCAAGGGGGTCCTCCAAACTGAGATAGCTCTTGCGCTTTAGCTCCATACTAAGCTCCTGGTTTTTCGCGCGCAGCAGGGACTCGGTTTCTGCAAGGGAATTGGTCCTCCCTTTCAAATCTTCCAGCATTTCACGGGTCTCCTCGTATTTACCGGCCAGTTCCGTGTTATTAGATTGCAGTTGTTCCTGTTTATTTTTGATGTTTGTGTACCGGGCTTCGAGGGTTTTCATTTCCCTGCGATATTGCTCGATTTTTGAAATATTGAAATTCAGACGGCCTACGGAGTCGAGCAATTGCTGTACACGGTTATCGCTTTCCTGCAGTTCAATTTCCTGTACTTCGCTGAATGCGAGTAACCGGTCCACTTCAGATTTTATGTATGACAGGTCTTTAATCAGCATGCTCCGCTCCTTCTCCAGATAACTTATCTGCTGTTGGGATTGGGCGTAACTATAGTAAAAAGCAATCAGGATACCGATGATCACTGCAATCAATGTAGAAAAGATGATATTTTTATTAAAACTAGAGTCCTGGAAGGTCATGCAGTGGGCAGCTCAGAAAATACGAGGTTAAACAGTTGAAATCGAATCTTTCAAAAATACTAAATGATGCCCTCACCTATATGGTGCCCGAGCTCTGTTTTGGATGTAATGCCGTATTATATCGGGGAGAACATCTATTGTGCGCATTTTGTCGACATGAATTACCCCTTACCGATTTCAATTTCAGGGATGAAAACTCCGCTGACCGCCTTTTTTATGGTCGTTGTCGGGTAAAAAAGGTGTCGGCCATGTTTTATTACCCCGAAAACGGAATTGTGCGAAACCTCATCCACCATCTCAAATACCGGAAACAGGAGCGTATTGGCATGTGGTTGGGTGCCTGGTACGGACAACAGATACAGGAGGAGGCCAACCTTAAAAATGTGTCGATGGTCCTGCCCGTTCCCTTGCATCGAAAGAAGAAGCGAAAACGTGGGTATAACCAGTGCAGTCGTTTCGGAAAGGCCATCGCCGAACATCTCGGAGCGGTATATTCCGAGAAGTACCTCGTAAAAGTAAACCGCTCTCGAACACAGACTTCAAAAAACCGATGGAAACGCTGGAAAAGCACTGAAGGGGCATATCGCCTGCGCCGACCCGGGGAGTTAGAGGGAAGGGATATCCTCATCGTAGATGATGTCCTAACCACTGGGGCAACCCTGGAAGCCTGCGTACAGGCATTGGATCCCGTTGAGGACAAACGTCTTTTCATCGCCGTGATGGCCGTTGTACCTTAGGCGATAACTTCCCCAAATATGTTGTTTCTTTGTGGTCGATTAGTTTTCGCTATGCAATACCTACGCCGGAACCTGGCCCTGCTTTTCGCCCTTTGCGCACTGGTGGCACTGAGTCACTGCGGGAGAAAAGGAAGCCCGGGCGGAGGCCCTTTGGACACGACACCACCTACACTGGTTCGGGCAGAACCACCGAATAATACCACCCGGTTTAATTCAGATCGAATTCGGTTGTACTTCGACGAGTATATTCGACTGGAAGATGTTCAGAACCAGCTTATTATATCCCCACCCCTGAAAAACAAACCCGTAATCACCCCCATGGGCGGGGCTCGGAAATACGTTGAGATTCAGCTTAAAGATACGCTGCTTGAAAATACGACGTATACCTTTAATTTTGGACAAAGTATCGTCGATAATAACGAGGGAAACCCCAATAATTTCCTTACCTATGTTTTTTCTACCGGGGATTATATCGATTCTCTGTCTCTGAGTGGGGCGGTATCCGACGCGCTTAACTTAAAACCCGAGTCATTTATCAGCGTCCTCCTACATGAAATCGACACGGCTTTTACCGATTCCGTAATCTATAATAAAATCCCGTACTACCTTACCAATACACTGGATAGTGCAGTCACTTTTAGCCTGAACAACCTCAAACCGGGATCCTATCATTTGATCGCCTTAAAAGATGTTGGGAAAAACAATCTCTTTGATCAGGGCGTTGATAAAATTGGGTTTGTCTCTGATACCATAACCCTTCCCACGGACGAAGTCTATGTACTGAATTTATTTCGGGAAATCCCCAATTACGGGGTCCTCCCACCCTCCTTCTCTGCTGCAAACCACTTGGTCTTTGGGTACTACGGAAATACTCCCCCAGTGATCACTATGCTCTCCCAACTCCCGGATAGTGTAGAGACTAAATTGACAAAAGAACCTGGAAAAGACAGTTTAAACCTCTGGATTACCTCAAATTCAGTGGATTCCCTGGTGTTTACCCTGAGGCACCCAAATCTGGAAACGAAAATAGATACCTTCACGGTAAAACCGATAACCAAAGCAAGGGATTCAATGGTTTTAAGTTGGGCCCCACGCCAAAACCTGAATTTCACGGATACCGTTTTTTTGAATGCTTCCCTGCCAATCGCGCAAATTGATACTTCAAAATTTAAAATGATGGGGCAGGATAGCCTCCCTGTCCCCTTTACACCTATTTTAGATACTATCACCAACAGGGTGCGGTTCGAATTTGAAAAGAATGAGGATGCGACCTATTTAATGGATGTTTTCCCAGGGGGTGTTACAGATTTCTTTGGGGATACAAATGACACCTTGCGCAACCGCTGGACTACCGGAAGTCCGGACGACTACGGGATTCTGAGGTTGATCCTGACAGGAGAAGTTGAATTCCCGATAGTCGTGCAACTTCTCGACGAAAGAGATGAAATCAGTCGCAGCCTTTTTCTGGAACAAAATACAAACGTGGAATTCCCGAGTTTACCTCCTGGGAAATATCGGATTCGTCTGATTTTTGACAGCAATAAAAACGGGCGATGGGATACCGGGGACTATATGGATAAAAGGCAGCCCGAGCGCATTATTTACTACCCCGGAACTGTGGAAATCCGTGCCAATTGGGAACAGATGGAAACCTTTAGGATTCAAGAGTAAAAGAATCCCGGTCCTGAAGGAATTTTAAAGAGGTACGTGCCTGTTCCAGGTGATTTTTATCAAGAGTAGCGTAAAGGATTTCTTCCCTGTCCGAAAATACCAAGCGCTCTCCCAGGGAATCGTAGATAGCACTGTGT
>NZ_JBAVZJ010000042.1:0-4193 GCF_049588695.1 Robiginitalea sp. | reverse complement strand
GAGGAAGACTTCTTAAATATCCTCGAGGTCGACAACTCCAGGGTACGTAGGGAACAAATTGAGCGTCTGGAAGAAGTCCGTGCCACCCGGGATGGACAGAAAGTAAAGGCCGCACTGAAACGTCTCGCCGCTGCAGCGGCCAAAAAGGAAGCGGGCGAAGCCACCGCCCCGGAGGAAAATTTATTAGCTTTGGCTGTAGAAGCCGCCAGAAACAGGGCTAGTCTGGGAGAAATCAGCCAGGCTATGGAAACTGCTTTTGGCCGTCACAAGGCCACAGTACAATCAATCTCCGGGGTGTATTCAGACGAGATCAAAAAGGATAAATCATTTGTAAAAGCACGGGAACTCTCCGATGCTTTTGCCGTGCGCGAAGGGCGCAGGCCCCGTATCATGATCGCTAAAATGGGGCAGGATGGTCACGACAGGGGAGCTAAAGTTGTAGCTACGGCCTACGCGGACCTGGGATTCGATGTGGATATCGGACCGCTGTTTCAGACCCCTGAAGAGGCGGCAAAGCAAGCCGTGGAAAACGATGTACATATTCTGGGGGTATCCTCCCTGGCCGCGGGGCATAAAACCCTTGTGCCAGAAGTAATCGGGGCTCTGAAAGCCTTGAAACGGGATGATATCCTGGTCATCGTAGGCGGGGTTATTCCCAAGCCGGATTACGATTTTCTCTATGAAGCCGGGGTTGTAGGAATTTTCGGTCCTGGTACCCGTATCCCCGATGCTGCTATCGAAATACTCGAGCTGCTCACAACGGTTTAAGGGCGTTCTCCCGGCAGGCAGGCAATCTGCCCGGTACGGGGAGAAAAGTCATCCCCTGGATACAGACCCTGAAACCCCGGAATACGGGGAGTTATTCACCTTGTGTTAACAAGTTCCATTTTCTTCAACGCCAAATAATCGTATTTTTAACCCCTAACATCAAGGGTACCTATGGGCAAGATAATAGCGATTGCGAATCAGAAAGGAGGAGTTGGGAAAACGACTACTACCGTTAATCTCGCTGCCGCTTTAGGGGTATTGGAGAAAAAAGTGCTGGTCATTGATGCCGATCCTCAGGCCAATGCGACCTCAGGCCTGGGTATGGATTCAGATTCCAATAGTGCGGGCAGCTATCAACTCCTGGAGCATACACTCCCCGCCTCAGAAACCATAGTGCAGACGGGCTCGCCGAATGTAGATTTGATTCCGGCCCATATCGATCTGGTGGCTATAGAAATAGAACTGGTAGATAAGGACGAGCGGGAATACATGCTGAAAAAAGCAGTTGCGGAACTGGGAGAGCAATATGAATATATCCTGATAGACTGTGCTCCTTCTCTGGGCCTGCTGACGCTCAATGCACTCACGGCAGCAGATTCTGTCATAATCCCCATTCAATGTGAATACTACGCCCTGGAAGGATTGGGCAAATTGCTCAACACCATTAAAAGCGTGCAGCGGATTCACAATCCGGATCTGGATATAGAAGGCATGTTGTTGACCATGTATGATTCCAGGCTGAGGCTTTCCAATCAGGTTGTGGAAGAGGTTAAAAAACACTTTGGCGATATGGTCTTCGACACAATCATCCAAAGAAACGTGCGTCTTGGGGAGGCACCGAGTTATGGAGAGAGTATTATCAAATACGACGCGAGTAGCAAAGGAGCCGCAAATTACCTGAATATGGCCCATGAAATACTTCAGAAAAACAGACAGACAGTTTAATGGCTAAGGCGACACGAAAACAAGCATTGGGTCGGGGACTTTCCGCTTTGCTGAAGGATCCCGAAAATGACATTCAGTCCGCTTCGGACCAGAATGCGGATAAGGTGGTCGGTAGTATTGTTGAACTGGATCTGGAGTCCATTGCCGTGAACCCTTTTCAACCCCGTTCCAACTTTGACGATGAATCCCTGAAAGAGCTGGCGGATTCTATCCGGCAATTGGGCCTTATACAACCCATAACCGTTCGAAAATTGGGTTTTGACCAGTACCAACTGGTCTCCGGGGAGCGAAGGTATCGGGCCTCAAAACAGATTGGCCTGAAAAAGATCCCTGCCTATATCCGGATCGCTAACGACCAGGAGTCCCTGGAGATGGCCCTGGTTGAAAACATTCAGCGTCAGGATCTGGACCCGGTTGAAATTGCGCTTTCCTACGAGCGCCTGATCGACGAAATAGGGCTGACCCAGGAAAAACTAAGCGAGCGTGTAGGTAAAAAACGCTCTACAATCACCAACTACCTCAGGCTTCTCCGGTTGGATCCGATAATCCAAACAGGTATGCGGGACGGTTTTATCAGTATGGGCCATGGGCGCAGCCTGGTAAACGTCGATTCCCGGGAAGACCAGATTTCCTTATATGAACAGATTATTGGCGAAAACCTCTCTGTACGGGAAACAGAAGCCCGGGTCAGGGGTTATCACAATCCTTCGACCCAAAGCCAAAAAAAAGGGACTACAGGAAAGCAGGAAATTCCCGATTTTGCAGCTGAAGGGCTTGAGGCTCTGAAGCAATATCTGGAGACAGAGGCGAAACTCGCTATTTCCCGAGACGGGAAGGGTAAAATTAGTATCCCTTTTAAGAGTCCGGCTGATTTTAAAAACCTGATAAAACGGATAACCGGTGCCTAAATTTCTCCTCCTCCTGGGTTTTTTTTGTGCCCTATCCGCTTTGAGGGCGCAGGAAGATAATCCGACCGAACGGGAGGCCGATTCTATCAAAAACATCATTGAGCAAGAGGGGATCACGGTTGAAGAAGTAACCAGGAAATCAACTAACCCGCTGGCCCCAAGTAAGGCAGCTTTTTATTCGGCAGTCCTGCCGGGGCTTGGACAGGCCTACAACAAGCGGTATTGGAAAATACCTATTGTATGGGGTGCCATCGGCACGGGGGTAGCTATTTATATGTATAACGACGATTTATACGACCGCACCCGGACGGCCTTTAAACGGCGAAGGGTTGGGTTCACGGATGACGAATTTTACGACCCGAACCCGGATGACGATTTTGTACCCACCACCCCGGCTTTGTCAACCGAGGCCCTGCAAAATCTCCAGGAAAGGTATCAGCGGGACAGGGATCTGGCATTACTGGTGACCATAGCTCTATACGCTTTAAATATAATCGACGCCAATGTAGATGCCCACTTGAGGCAATTCAACGTTAGTGAAGACCTCAGTCTGCAATTCGAACCCTATCTGGACTATCACCCCATAAATGCTGATGCGAGCTATGGGATAGGCCTGGCAATCCGTTTTTAGAATCTATGAGAATTGGTTTATTCGGATATGGAACCATGGGTAAAATGATCGAACGGATCGCTTCAGAGCGGGGGCACACCATTGTGTCCCGAATCGATACCCCAGGGGAAGTCCCGGCATTTGAAACCCTCGATATCGCTATAGATTTCAGTATCCCTGAGGCGGCACTCGAAAATGTATGCGGTTGCCTGGAAGCCGGTGTCCCCGTGGTATCCGGCACCACGGGCTGGATGGATGATTTCCCAATAGCGGAACGCCTCTGCCGCGAGGTGGATGGCGCTTTCCTTTACGCTTCCAACTTTAGCCTGGGAATGAATCTGTTTTTTGAGCTCAACGCCCAACTGGCCCGATTGATGTCCCAATTTCCCGACTATTCCCTAAACATGACCGAAATCCACCATACACGCAAGGTGGATGCCCCGAGCGGTACGGCAATTACCCTGGCTGAAGGAATTATCGAAAATAGCTCCTATACCCAGTGGAATGCGGGTAATGGATCATCAAAAAATATCCCTATCGCCTCCGAGCGTGTAGGCGATACTCCTGGGACACATCGCATTACCTATGAATCCAAAGTCGATCAAATTGAGATACAACACACGGCTTACAACAGGGAAGGATTTGCACACGGAGCAGTAGTTGCCGCCGAGTGGCTTGTAGATAAAACGGGGGTTTTTGGAATGAAAGACGTGTTAAACCTCCGTTAAATAGGATGTATTTACGCCATCAGCTGGCGTTCTTTGAAATTAAAAGGTACTTATGAATTACACACAATGGCTACTTTTTTTCCTGATTGTTCAGCTCATCCATTTCCTTGGGACCTGGAAACTTTATGTGAAAGCCGGACGTAAAGCCTGGGAAGCCGCAATACCGGTTTATAACGCCATTATTTTGATGAAAATCATCAAAAGACCTTCCTGGTGGGTCGTATTGCTTTTTAT
>NZ_JBAVZJ010000041.1:0-2127 GCF_049588695.1 Robiginitalea sp. | reverse complement strand
CTTGGAGAATAGACTCCATTACCCCCCTGGTTGGAAAGGTCATTCCACGATCCCGGTATGGAAGTTACAGCAGGGTCGGCAATATGCGCATAGTCTTCACCGCCCGAGGCCCCGGCATTATTAGGCTCACCTTCATTCCATAAAGCAAATGTAAGTTCGGTACCACCGACTCCTCCACTCCAGAATGATGTACCGGCTTCTGGTCCGGTAACCCATTGCCAATCGCCTTCCCGCGCTGCATCCGAGGCACCAATCCATCCCATTCCAGGTGCCTGGGAAGTTGAAAAGTCAGCTTCTTCCCTTGATGTCAGCGTCACCAGATACCCCTGTAATCCGAAGTATGTCTGACCAGCAGCGGCATTTCGGGCTTCCGTCCAGGTAATTCCAGGCGCACTTATATACTCGTAGTAATGACCTGTAAGGGGCAGGTAATTGGCATTTCCAACTGTGATCGAAAATTCTCTGGTACCCGAAGGGTCGGACGCACTATTAGTGTACACCACATCCCTCATCGCAGCTTCAAATGCTCCCAACTGGGCCGGACCGGTAAGGGTCAGAATCCCTTGAGACTCGTTCCACGTGTCTGTGATGGAAGGATGTGAACCTGTGAGTAGCAGTAAATCCTCTCCAGGCGCAAAGCCGCTCGAGATCCGCACGGCCACCTGGAATACGGTGGAACTATCGGGATCCGAAATCTCGATACTCTCTACGACCGGTAAGCTGGTGCCCGGACAATAATCCTGATCTCCCGTTACAGTTAATACGGGCAATTGACTTGTATCAGTAGCAACGCCTGTTACCAGGACATTGTCAAGACTATAATTCTCATTGTCGACGGTGTTGTGAAAACGGGCTCTGAGTTGTAGCGTCGCACCCGAGAGACCAGATACTGTATAGGAGGGGGCAATGGGTTGTGACTGGGAGCCTGATCGGTTAAAAACCTCCGTCCAGATTCCCCCACCGATTCGGTATTCGAAGGTGAACCTGTCGCGTGAACCTCCTGAATTCTCAAACTCACTCGTTTCAAAAGCACCTGTATCCACACTAAAATTTACATTTGAGTAACCGGAAATATCAATGGGGTCCGTTATCCAGACAAGTGGATTCGAAAAAGTTGAACCTCCCCCGTCCCTTGTATTTCTTGCTAAGATTAAGCCTCCATTGACTGCCACACCATTCTGAGAGTTCCAGCTTACCTGAGAAACACCGTCGCCACTCCCAGTACGGGTGCCATTTGGATACGAATTAAAATCTTCATTCCAGATTGTGACCTGGGCCTGAAGGTTCAATGCACATAAAAACCATAAGACCAAGGAAATTTTAGTCAATCGTAAGACTCGTATGAAATAGGTTTTCATTGTAATTTCAAGACAGAAAGAAATCATACTGGATAGCTCGACCTTTTATGCCTCAAAATACAACCGAATAGTATCAGACAAACAAAAATGTCGGGAAAGTGTCAATTTTACGGGTAAATGCCAGCACGAGAAAGAATGTGCTGACCCGAAAGGACAGACTGACCTTTAATTTTGATGTAAAGGGCAATGGGCTAAAAGGGCATGAGAACGCTGCATCCGCTCTACTCGTATATAATAAATTCAGACCGTCTGTTATCCTCGTGCTGTGCGCTCGTGCAACGAACCCCATCATCACAATCGTTGACGAGCTGGGTTTCACCATATCCTTGCGATTGAAGGCGGTCTGCTGAAATGCCTTTGGAAATCATATAATTTACAGTGGACTCTGCCCGTTTCTGTGATAACCAGAGATTATAGGCATCAGGGCCCCGGCTGTCCGTATGGGAATTCGCCTTGATCTTGAGGCTCGGGTACTTTTTCATGGCCGCAATGACCTTTTGCAATTCCACTTCGGCATCAGGCCTGATATCGTATTTGTCAAAATCAAAATAGATCGTACTTAACTGTAGTAATTTGGCCAGGTCAGAACCAAAGCCGGCGGAAAGGGATTCAGGATCCAAATACAGATCAACAACCTGAGGGGTTCCTTCTGAAGGAGGCAAAAACACTTCAGAGGGGACGTAACCCTGTCGGGACGCCCTTATAAAATTTCCCTCATTGCAATTCAGGGTTAAACTGTATTTCCCTTCACTATTGGTCAGCACCGAGG
>NZ_JBAVZJ010000040.1:0-3036 GCF_049588695.1 Robiginitalea sp. | reverse complement strand
GGCATCCTACCTTATACAGACAGTAGCCTTCTTTGGCATTCTGGTCGTCAAAGGTTTCTGCGAACAGGCCGGCGTCGTAATAAGGCCTGCGATAACAGGAATCGTGAACGCGTTTGGCGTAAAAGGCTTTGGGCCGGCCGATATTATCGAGCTCAGGCAAGCGGCCAAATGTGATCAGGTGTACAATGATACCCGCCATCACTTCTCCGATAGGCGGACAGCCCGGGACCTTGATAATGGGTTTGTCCTTGATGATTTCATGGATAGGCGTGGCCTGGGTGGGATTGGGATACGCCGCCTGCACACATCCGTTACAGGCACAACTTCCCCATGCGATGATCGCTTTGGCCCCTGCTGCAGATTCCAAAAGGATGTCTTTGGCGGAGCGGCCGGCAATACAACAGTAATTTCCGTCATCGCCCATGGGAACCGAGCCTTCAACACAGAGGATGTATTCGCCCTTGTATTTCTCCATGGTGTCGTGTTTTGCCGCTTCGGCCTGATGCCCGGAGGCTGCCATGAGCGTCAGGGTATAGTCCAGGGAAATCTTATCGAGGATGATATCGGATACAATCGGGTGATCCGACCGGATAAAGGATTCACTGCAACACGTACATTCCTGGAAGTGTTCCCAGATTACCGGGATTCTGAATGTGGTTTCCAAAGACTTGGCCACCTGGCCAATCATTGTGGTTTCTAGCCCCATGTAGGCGGCGATATACGTCGCAAATTTCATGAAGTCCCTTCGGCTGTACCCCTGTTTTATGATACTGTCATAATAGGTTTCCTGAGTGTTTCTTTCAAAAGCCATCTGATTGCCAGTTAATTAGAATAAAAAATTGTAGGTAGTCGTACAATAAACTTAGAACACTCAAAAGAGAATAAACATGATTTATGTCAGTCTTTCTGATTTTTATTTAAATTAATATTGATGTTATTCAGTAAGACCACCTTAAAAAAATGCACGAGTTGTCCATAGCGATGGGGATTGTCAAAATCGCCGAGACTGAGACCCAAAAGGCCGGGGCGTCCAAGGTGGAGTGTATTGAACTGGAAATCGGCAAACTGGCGGGAATCGAATTCGAATCTCTCGATTTTGTCTGGCCACTGGCGGTCAAAAACACCGTTTTGGAACAGGCTGAAAAACGGGTAGAGGTGATTCAGGGGCAGGCGCGCTGTATGGACTGTGATACTCTGTTTGAGTTAGAAAAATTCTACGATTCATGCCCCGTGTGCCGAAGCAATTTAAAGGCGATTATAAAAGGAAAAGAATTACGGGTGAAAGCCCTGGAAGTTGTTTAACTAATACCATATTATTATGTGCGGAACTTGCGGATGCGGAAGTGAAGAAGGAGGGGTTAGAATACTGATGCCGGGAATGCAACAGGAAGGGCTCACGAATTCCCATGAACATCATCACCATCACGATCATTCCCATGATCACGACCACAGTCACGGTCACTCCCATGATCACGACCACAGTCACGGCCATTCACACAGTCATTCTCACGACCATGGCCATACCCACGATCATACCCATTCCCATGCAGACGGTGGGATAACCCTGGCCCCCAATAAAAAAATATTGGAGGTAGAACAGGATGTATTGCAACACAATCAGGTCATGGCTGCCCGGAACAGAGGCTACTTTGAAGCCTTGAATATTCTTCCCCTGAACCTGGTCAGTTCCCCCGGGTCCGGTAAAACATCCCTGCTGGAACGCACTTTAAAGGACTTGAAAGACACCCTGGATTTCTATGTGATAGAAGGAGATCAACAAACGGTAAATGATGCCAATCGGATTTCCGCCCTCGATGTCCCTGTCATCCAGATCAACACCGGGAAAGGATGCCATTTGGAAAGCGATATGGTTTTTGAGGCCGTAAAACAGCTGCAGATGAAGGCCAATGCTATACTCATGATCGAGAATGTGGGGAATCTGGTATGCCCTTCAATGTTTGATCTGGGAGAAAAAAAGCGGGTGGTGATTATCAGTACTACAGAAGGGGAGGACAAGCCCATTAAATATCCCGATATGTTCCACAGCTCGGACATTTGTATTATCAATAAAATAGACCTGCTTCCCTATGTGAATTTCGACGTTGGCAAGGTAAAAGACTACGCCCTTCAGGTGAATGCGAATCTGAAGTTTTTTGAAGTCTCCGCAACGACAGGGGAAGGCATGGAAGCCTGGTATGAATGGTTAAGAGAACAAATTGTCCCAAAAAAAGACTGAAAAATGTGCCTTTCAATACCAGGAAAACTGATTGCAATTACCCAGACTCTGGATGAAACCTTCCGTTTGGGGAATGTCTCCTTTGACGGGGTGGTCAAGGAGGTCAACCTGACCCTTGTCCCCCAGGCCGAGGTTGGGGACTATGTTATGGTGCATGTAGGGGCTGCCATCGCTATCGTCAATGAACAGGAAGCGGCTAAGACCTTTGAAATCCTGCGACAACTGGGGGAACTCGATGAACTGGAAACCGGAGGGGCTTGAAATTTGTGCCTTTACCTCGGACCCAGGGCAGGATGCCCCCTTTTGCCATGAAATGACTAAGAATCAATCACAACACATCCCATTTTTTTTTGCTAACCTATCCTAAACCAGAGTCGATTGCCATATTTTGAACTTAAAAAGGGAGAAGTAGGGTTTCCACCCGCGCACTTTGCAGACCTTGATGGGCTGCTGGCCGTAGGCGGAGATATGACAGCGTCTCAATTGGTCCGCGGATATCAAAGTGGCGTTTTTTATTGGCACCATCCCATGAAGCATGTAAAATGGTGGTCTCCGGATCCCCGACTTGTTCTGGAAACGGAGTCGTTTAAAGCTCCGGCCGTGAACACAGAGTTTGTATTTACAACTTCGGTGAACACCCGATTTGAAGAATTATTACGCCTCTGCCAACACATATATAATGATAAAGAGGCCATGGGGCCTGCTTGGTTGTCCGAGCGTATGTTCCGTATTTTTATGGAACTATTTGAAGCGGGCAGGGTGCATGCCCAGGAGGTGGTCTTTAAAGGAAACCTTGTGGG
>NZ_JBAVZJ010000039.1:0-1649 GCF_049588695.1 Robiginitalea sp. | reverse complement strand
GGGAGGTATCCCCATAAATTTCGTGCATACTTTCTTCATCCAGAAATCGACCAAAAGTTGTGGCAAGGTGGTTGTTCCAGGAAATCCATGCCACCGATGCCTCCGCACCGCTCAGCGCTTCATAAACCTTTAAAACTTTGACCGGATCATCCTCCCAGCCTCCAAGTGATTTGGGCAAACCGAGTCGAAAGATATTACTGTCTACCAACTTTTCAACAATTGACGGCGCCAACTTACGCGACTGTTCGGTTTCATTCCTTTGTTCCCGGGCAATTGAGCAAACTTCATGAGCGGCTTCAGTCAATGAAGTTCTCGGAACGGTAATAGAGTCAAAATTAGACATACTCACCTTTTTAGAATTTGGATAATAGGCTTTCTACAAAAATAAAGCAATAACCTAAATGAATCTTAGAACTTATATACTTTAACTAAAAGCACTTAATACTACTCTTCAAATATCTCAAAAGTTTACTAATCCATTATTTTAAATTGTTGAAGTGACCATAAATAGAGATTAAATGACTCCTAATCGCTGTCATTCTACAGAGGCCCTCTTCTTATTCCGAGGCCCTCTTCTTATTCCACAGTATCCTCCATCAATGATCCGTAGCCGGACCGCTTCCAAGTGGGATTCTTATGTTTTCAACGATTTCCTGTACCTCCGCGGGGGGCGCGGGTGTAAATTTTGAGATTACTATTGAAACCAGGAAATTGACAACCATAGCCACGCTGCCAAAACCTTCGGGTGAAATTCCAAACCACCATTCATCCTTGCCTGGCAGAACCTCATCGAACCAGCCGAGCCTGTATTTTATCATATAAAGCATCATTAAGGTTATCCCCACCACCATACCTGCGATAGCGCCCTCTTTATTCATCCTCTTATAAAAAATGCCCAAAATTATCGCGGGGAAAAATGAAGCGGCCGCCAACCCAAAGGCCAGGGCCACGGTTGCTGCAACAAATCCAGGAGGGTTGATCCCAAAATACCCCGCCACACAAACCGCGACTACAGCCGAAATCCGGGCAGCGATCAATTCTCCATTTTCCGATATTTCCGGATTTATAATTTTCTTTATCAAATCGTGGGAAACGGAGGAAGAAATAACCAGTAAGAGTCCGGCAGCAGTTGATAAAGCGGCAGCCAGCGCGCCCGCTGCTACCAGGGCTACAATCCAGTCTGGCAGGTGGGCAATTTCCGGATTGGCCAAGACCATAATGTCGTTGTCAACAACCAATTCATTCTTTGAAGCATCGGCGACATAGTTGATGATCCCATCCTTATTTTTATCCTCAAAGACAATCAGGCCTGTAGTTTCCCACTTTTTGAACCATTCCGGGACAGAGTCGTAAGGCTGCCTGGAAACGGTTTCTATCATATTGGTTCTCGCAAAAACAGCAACGGCAGGAGCGGTAGAATATAAAATAACGATTAGAAGCAAGGCGATCCCTGCAGATTTCCTGGCGTCTTTGACCCTTTTTACCGTAAAGAATCGAACGATAACATGCGGCAAGCCGGCCGTACCAACCATGAGCGCGAGTGTAATTGAAAAGATATCCAATATTGATTTTGAGCCTTCGGTATATTCCGCGAAACCCAAATCGGCACTCAGACCATCCAGTTTATCCAACAAATACATTCCGGACCC
>NZ_JBAVZJ010000038.1:0-7137 GCF_049588695.1 Robiginitalea sp. | reverse complement strand
CCCTCAGAGCCGAAATCTGATATTCTATCCAGTTGAACTACGCGGCCTTTAAGCGGGCGCAATTTACATAAAATAAACTTCCTGAAACGTCATGGTGCGAAAATGCCAGCTTCGCCGGGAAGAAAGGCTTGCGCCTTTATTTATTCAGTTCCTGCCGTACCAGGTTTGCGATGGTTTTTCCATCTGCGCTTCCGCCTAATTTGCCGGTGACCACGCCCATGACTTTTCCCATATCCTTCATTGATTCCGCACCCAGGTCGGCAATGGTGGCCTGTACTTGTTTAAGGACTTCTTCCTCTGAGAGCTGCTCGGGAAGAAAACGCTCCAATACGGCAATCTGCTCCAATTCAGGGGCTGCCAGATCGTCCCTGCCCTGCTGGGTAAATATAGCGGCACTGTCCTTGCGCTGCTTTACGAGTTTCTGGACCAGCGCAATTTCTTCATTCTCAGTCATTGTTCCGCCCCCGCCTTTATCTGTTTTAGCTATTAGAAGGGCGGATTTAATCGCCCGTAGCGATTCCAGTGCTACGGTATCTTTAGCCTTCATAGCTGCTTTTAATTCCTGCATTACCTGTTCCTGCAAAGCCATTATTTCAGTATTAAATTAGGTGTACGAAGATAAAAAAAACCCGGGAAGCGATTTTCCCGGGTCTCTGTCAATAATCTCCTGCTACAGGTAGTTAATCTACGTTGTCGTGGAGGAAGGAATTATTAGATCGCAGGCGCAGTTCATCATTGCTGTCCTCACTCAGGGTAGTGCGCGAAACTTTCCCCTCTCCGTCCGGTGTCTGGTTCAAATCCACACCCTGGCGCTTATAGGCCGGTTGTTTTTCAATTTCATCAATATTGGTACGGTTATGCTGAAACTTATAATTGAAATCCTTGAGTTTACGCCTTCTTTCATCGGCCCGCTCCTTTAAGATTTCAGAAATGGGCCGGTCTGTGGGCTCCTGGGTTTCAGGAGCAGCCGGATTCTCGGGCTTGTCCGCCACCTTGTGCTCAAATACGAGTTCCCCCCCGGTCAGTTTCGGATCGTAGTGCTCTGCTTTGGAAGTGGCTCCGGTCAGTTTTTTTTCCAGGTCGAGATACTCATCGAGGCTGTATCGGGTTTCTCCTTCTATTTCGTACTCCAGTACGGGTGTGATTTCCACATGGTCCCGGACTTCCATATCGTTGAGGTCTTCCCCCAAATCAAATGTGATCACGGTTTCCTTTTCCTCCTCCTCGTTAGTATCATCTTCCTGCTTAGGCGCCAGGGGCATATCAAAAGCAAGGGCAAACTGGTCTTCTTTCTCTGCTTCAGGTGAGACCACTTGTGGATCGACCACTTCGATATCCCGGATCAGTTCCTTTGAATCCACAAAGACAAAGTCTTCTTCTACAGGCTCTGCGACAACTTCGTCATAGAACACATTGAAGTTTCTGATGAACTGGGTGGTCTCCACCAGATCCATATCGGGTTGTTGTACGCTTACCTCTGTGGATTCTTCTTCCATTTCCAGGGTATGTACCACCTTTTGTTCGCTCAGGTCCTGTTGCGCCTTTTGCTCGTCTTCCAGGGTATGGATGATTTTCTTGGACTCCGTATTGACTATTTCGTCTTGTTGATCCACGTTAAATCCCGTGGCGATAACGGTAACCGCAATGGCTTCTCCGAGGTTCTCATCCTCTCCCACACCCATAATGATGTTGGCACTATGCCCGGCTTCCACCTGGATATGGTCATTGATCTCCCCAATTTCATCGATGGTGATCTCCTGGGACCCGGAAACAATCAACAGGAGTACATTCTTCGCCCCTTTGATCTTGTTGTCGTTCAGCAGGGGGGAATCAAGAGCTTTTGCGATGGCCTCCTGAGCCCTTGAAGAACCTGAAGCCATAGAAGAACCCATAATGGCTGTACCACTATTGGAAAGTACTGTTTTGGCATCCCTGAGGTCGATATTCTGGGTAAAGTGGTGGGTAATGACCTCGGCAATTCCGCGCGCTGCCGTGGCAAGGACCTCATCTGCCTTCGCAAACCCGGCCTTAAACCCGAGGTTTCCGTATACCTCCCGTAATTTGTTGTTATTGATGACAATCAGCGAATCCACATTATTCCGGAGTTTTTCAATCCCCTTCTGCGCCTGGTGACACCTGGTTTTCCCTTCAAACTGAAAAGGCATGGTCACGATTCCTACCGTGAGGACATCCATTTCTTTGGCCTGCCTGGCGATTACGGGAGCGGCACCCGTACCCGTTCCCCCGCCCATTCCGGCAGTGACAAAAACCATTTTTGTATTTGTGGATAGCATTTGTTTTACCTCTTCCATACTCTCCAAAGCGGCCTGCTCCCCCACTTCGGGATTCGCCCCTGCGCCGAGTCCCTCGGTAAGGGTAACCCCGAGCTGGATTTTATTGGGCACAGAACTGTTTTGTAGCGCCTGGGCATCGGTGTTACAAATCACAAAGTCCACACCGTGAATCCCGGCCTGGAACATGTGGTTAATCGCGTTGCTGCCTCCTCCCCCAACGCCGATAACCTTGATGACGTTACTTTGGTTTTTGGGTAAATCAAAGGTGATGTTATCCATTTCCATATATGTTTATTTTATTCGTATTGCGGTTTTACTTTAAGACCCGAGGTCCCTATTCTGCATTGTCTAAAAATTCTTTAAGGCGGTCTGCCCAACGGTCGAGCACAGATTTGCGCTCCCTTCCCATGGCCTCTGCCTGGCTTTCCGAATCGGCGACATTTTCCAGGACAAAGTCTTCATCCGAAGCCTCAGCGCTCTCCATTTCCTTCCGCTTCTCATTGCGGTGTTTGTTCTCTACAGAATTCATCAGCAGTCCCACTGCGGTCGCGTAGGTGGGGCTGGCAATTTCCTGATCTGAATCCCCGGCCAAATGCTCGTTCGGGTATCCGATCCGGGTATCCATCCCGGTGATGTATTCCACGAGTTGCTTCAGGTGTTTTAACTGGCTTCCTCCCCCGGTGAGCACGATTCCGGCGATAAGCTTTTTCTTTTGATCTTCATGACCGTAATTCTTGATCTCCAGATACACCTGCTCTATGATTTCAACCACACGGGCGTGGATAATCTTCGAAAGGTTTTTAAGGGAGATCTCCTTGGGTTCCCTCCCCCGGAGTCCGGGAATGGAGACAATTTCATTGTCCTTGTTCTCCCCCGGCCAGGCCGAGCCAAACTTCAGCTTTAGCAATTCTGCCTGTTTCTCGATAATGGAACACCCCTCTTTGATGTCCTCTGTGATCACATTACCCCCAAAAGGGATAACTGCCGTGTGCCGTATAATCCCATCCTTGAAGATGGCCAGGTCGGTGGTACCGCCACCGATATCGATCAGGGCTACCCCCGCTTCCTTTTCTTCCTGGCTCAGTACAGCATTGGCCGAAGCAAGGGGTTCCAGGGTGATGTTGTCCAAATCCAGTCCGGCACTCTTAATGCAGCGTCCTATGTTCTTAATCGAGGACACCTGCCCGACAACCACATGGAAGTTCGCCTCCAGACGACCTCCGTACATCCCGATAGGTTGTTTGATTTCCGCCTGCCCGTCTACCTTGTGCTCCTGAGGAAGTACATGTATGATTTCCTCTCCGGGAAGCATGACCAGTTTGTACACCTGGTTGCAAAGCTTTTCCAGGTCTTCTTCTCCAATGACCTCTTCCGGATTCGGTCGGGTGATATAGTCACTATGCTGCAGGGAGCGGATGTGCTGCCCGGCAATTCCCACCGTGACCGAATCGATTTCAATACCGGAATTCTCTACGGCCTGGTCTACTGCCTGCTGAATGGACTGGATTGTCTGGGTAATATTATTGACCACGCCGCGATGCACCCCAAGGCTACGGGAACGCCCGATACCAAGGACCTCAATTTTGCCGTACTCGTTTTCCCTGCCGATTATGGCCACAATTTTTGTGGTACCGATGTCAAGACCTACTGAATAATTCTTTTGCTCCATGGCTGCATTAAATTTTTGTACAAACTACCTGGTTATCAAATTCCAGACTCACTACCTGGTACGACATCAGGGTATTCTCCAAAGTCGCCTGTGCGTAGAAAGCTTTAAAATTTTTAAACTTCTCCGCCAGGTCGGAGGTGTCCCCGAGACGCACGACAAAGTGCTCTAAACGGAATTTTAAATGATAATCGGATTCCCCTTCGATATGGATGCCTATCACATTCTTGCTGAGAAAGGGATCCTGATTTATAAAATTTAAAATCACATAGGCATCCTCTAGGGTTTTGCCAGTGATTTCGCCCGTAATGATTGGGACTCGTGCAGAGTGACTGGGAGACAGGGGCATTTTCATGCCCTCATCATCGAGGTAAAACGGATTGGCTCCCGCTACACGACCGATGGGTTTGCGCTGCGTAATTTTTGCGTACAGGTCACCGTCAACAGTAAGATATACTTGGGCATTTTTAACCATATCAGAGGTCTGCAAGACCGACTCTATAGTATTCAAAACTACCCCTTCTTTGGGTGCATTCCGGAGCAGGCCATATTTTTGTATTAACAATTTATTAACCGTACTCTCTGTGAGGTAAAAGTTCTCACCTTCCTCAAAGGCAATGTGCACTTCTCTAATGTTCCGATCTGAACTACGTACTTCAGAAAATGCATACAGTACTGTTGTACAGCTTATTAGACCTAATAATTTTAAAACATTCCAGTTAACTCGCATCTCGTAAAGCTTTTTTAATGAATTGGGCCTGCTGACCGATATCCCCGGCACCCATGGTGACAAGCACCTGAGGCTTTCGCGCCTTGATCTCAGGGATTAAATCGGTTTTGGAAACCATCTTTTTATTCGAATTCTCAATTTGTTCCAGCAACCATTGTGAATCAATGCCGGCAATGGGCTGCTCCCTGGCCGGATAAATATCGA
The DNA here is from genome assembly GCF_049588695.1 of Robiginitalea sp. Lineage (GTDB taxonomy): Bacteria > Bacteroidota > Bacteroidia > Flavobacteriales > Flavobacteriaceae > Robiginitalea. The sequence goes on along the minus strand of NZ_JBAVZJ010000038.1, from coordinate 2,243 downwards.
GCAGCCAGATCTCGTCAAAACGGGAGAGGCTCCGCGCAAAATCCCCTCCAAAATCCCGGGTACGGGAAAACAGGTGGGGCTGGAACACTGCCAGAATCCGGGCGGCAGGATAATTCTCCCGCAGGGCCTGGTATACCGCATCGATCTCCCGCGGATGATGGGCGTAGTCATCCACATATACTTGTTGCTCGCCCTTGTGCATTACCGAAAACCTGCGTTCCACACCCTTAAAAGTTGCCAACCCGCGAATCAGAGGTTCGGGATTTCCCGTCACCTGCATCGCCATGGCAAAAGCAGCCAGCCCGTTGAGCAGGTTATGATGTCCCGGTTTCGAAAAGCACACCTCATCAAATTTCTGCTGAGGGGTTTGAATGCTAAACACATAGCCATCTGCATCCTGTCGCAGATTGCGGATACAGTAGTCTGAATCGTCCTCTATACCATACGTCAGACCCTTTAGGGGGAGTCCCTTGCGCACCAGCAATGTCCCCCCGATTTTTAATTTTCCGGCAAACTCCCTGAAGGAGTCTTCCAGGGCCTCCCCGCTCCCATAGATGTCGAGATGATCGGCATCCATAGAGGTTACACAGGCCACTTCAGGGGTCAGCCACAGGAAGGAGCGATCGTACTCATCGGCCTCCACAACGGTAAACTCAATGCCTTCCAGCACGAAATTGCTGCCAAAGTCTTCAGAGACACCCCCCAAGAAAGCGGTGAACTCCAGGCCGGCCTCATGGAGCAGATGCGCCAGAATGCACGATGTCGTAGTCTTCCCGTGCGTCCCTGCTACAGCCAGGCAGCGGCTATTGCTACTGATCAGGCCCAGTACTTCTGCCCGTTTTTTAATCTGAAAGTTCTTGCCGCGGAAATAATTCAATTCCGTATGCGAATCCGGGATGGCGGGGGTATACACAACCAGGGTTCCTTCCGGGGTGCGAAATGCGTCGGGAATTTGGGAGACTGCATCCTCAAAATGCAGGGCGATCCCTTCAGATTCCAGGGTATCTGTAAGGGGTGTGCGTGTTTTATCGTAGCCGGCCACTGGTTTGCCCAGATGTACAAAATAACGGGCCAGGGCCGACATACCAATGCCCCCTGCTCCGATAAAGTATATCCGCTCAATCTTAATCATGGCTCGTGGCTTTATGAAGGAGCCCTTCAATTTCATCGACTATAGCCGCCGTGGCACCCGGCTTTGCCAATCCTTTAAAGGCCGCACCCATGGCTCGCATACCTTCCGGGTTAGCGACCAGCTCTTCCATTGTTTTTTTAAAGGATTCCTCCAATTCGGATTCCAATAACATTACTGCTGCTTTTTTCGCCACAATGGCCTCTGCGTTTTTGCGCTGATGGTCCTCGGCCACATTGGGCGAGGGTATAAACAATACCGGGCTACCCACAAGGGCGAGTTCCGATACCGAACCTGCACCGGCCCTGGATATAATCAGGTCTGCTGAGGCTAAAGCGGTACGCATATCCCTGATAAAAGGAGTGACCTCCACCCCCGGAGCCGTGTACTTTTTATAGGTTTGATAATAACCCTTCCCGCACTGCCAGAGGATTTGAAATCCGAGTTCCTGCAGAAATCCGAGTTCCGCTTCAATTAACTGATTGATCCGTCGCGCCCCCAGGCTACCCCCCAAAACAACCAATGTCTTTTGATCCTGATGTTGGTTTAAGGCTCCTTTGGCCTGTTGTTTGTCGGGCAGGGACTCACTCAATTCTGCCCGGACAGGATTCCCGGTAAACCGGATTTTTGCCTTTGGAAAAAAGCGTTCCATCCCCGGATAGGCCACAAAAATCCGCGCCGCCTTGGCCGCCAGCCATTTGTTGGTAATTCCGGCAAAGGAATTCTGTTCCTGCAATACACAGGGTATCCCCCTTGAGGAGGCCATTCGCAGTGTTGGTCCACTGGCAAAACCCCCGGTACCGATTACCAGGTGGGGTTTAAAATCTGTTATGATCGCATTTGCTTTCATCAGGCTCGCCAGAAGTTTCACCGGAAACAACAGGTTCTTCAGTGTTATTTTACGCTCCAGTCCGCTAATCCAGAGTCCTTTGATCTCATATCCGGCCTGGGGCACTTTTTCCATCTCCATCCGGTCGCTGGCCCCTACGAAAAGGAACTGTGCCCGGGGATGTCTGCGCCTGAGCTCATCGGCTATGGCAACAGCCGGATATATATGTCCTCCGGTTCCTCCTCCGGAAAGTAAAAACCTATAGTTGTCCACTTAATACCTCCA